>NZ_JAJTDH010000020.1:0-44188 GCF_021300285.1 Microcystis sp. 49638_E5
CTCTTGAAGCTAATTATGATGATTATCTTGAAAAAAAATGATAATTAGACAGAAGTTCTCTATGTGAACAAGAGAACTTTATCTTCTTTTGTTTTCAAAATGAGAATTGCTGCATTTAATATACAAGACTTTGATTGTTGATAGCTTACTGGTATAATACTGGAGCGCACTGGTAGGGTTAACTTCCAGTACCATCGTTACCTAAACCCGATCGAACGATGGTGACAGGAGATCAGTTAATGATCAAAATTGAAAATCTTAAGCTAATTGCTAAAAATTATGGCCGCTGAAATTATTTGTGTAGGAACGGAATTATTATTAGGGGATATAGTTAATACTAACGCCCAATATTTAGCCCTAGAATTGGCAAAATTAGGCATTCCCCATTATTATCAAACGGTGGTGGGGGATAATGTAGAAAGACTGAAAAAAGCGATCGCTATTGCCCGAGAACGTTCCTCAATTTTAATTTTTACCGGGGGACTGGGACCTACTCCTGACGATTTAACCACAGAAACAATCGCCGATTTTTTCCAAACGCCCCTTAGAGAAGATAAAGAGATTTTAGCAGAAATCGAGGCTAAATTTACGATTTTAGGGCGAGAAATGCCTCCTAGTAACAGTAAACAGGCTTTAATACCCGTGGGAGCCGATTTTTTGCCAAATCCGACGGGAACCGCCCCCGGCATGATCTGGCAACCACAGACTAACCTGACTATTCTCACTTTCCCCGGAGTACCCTCAGAAATGAAGAGAATGTGGGTAGAAACGGCGATTCCTTACCTAGAAAGTCAAGGATGGGGCAAAGAGAGGATTTATAGTCGTTCTCTGAAATTTCGCGGTATCGGTGAGTCAGCTTTAGCGGAAAAAGTAGCCCATTTATTTGATCTGACTAACCCCACCGTTGCCCCCTATGCTGGTTTAGGCGAAGTGCGTTTGCGAATTGCGACGAAAGCCCCTTCTTTAGAGGCTGCTTTGCAGGTAATTGAACCGGTAGCGACGGAAATTAAGGAAATCGCCGGATTAGATTATTTTGGGGCCGATGATGATACTTTACCCTCGGTAGTGGGGGAACTGTTGCGGCGACAAAAACAAACTTTGAGTGTGGCAGAATCCTGTACTGGAGGAGGATTAGGGGAAATTATCACCCAAATCGCCGGCAGTTCCGATTATTTTTGGGGTGGGGTTATTTCCTACGATAATCGGGTAAAAGTTGCCCTCTTAGACGTAAATGAGCGGGATTTAAATAATGTCGGGGCTGTCAGTGCCATTGTTGCCCAACAGATGGCCCTAGGGGTGCGAAAACGCCTCGCTACGGATTGGGGGATCAGTATCACGGGTATTGCTGGACCGGGAGGAGGCAGCGAGACAAAACCCGTGGGCCTAGTTTATATCGGTTTAGCCGATCCTCAGGGAAATGTCACCGTATCAGAGCATCGTTTCGGAGAAAATCGAGATCGCTTGACAATTCGCCAGATTAGTGCTTATACCGCCCTCGATCGCCTACGACGGAACTTATTAACAATATCTTAAAAAAGAATTGCCAAGAATATATACTCAGACTAAAAACCTATGTTAAGCTTAATATAAATACAAGATATAGATTCCCCCGCTCGTCAGATTTAACAGCCAAACGATGAAAATTAGTTAAAATTCTCTAGAATCAAGCTGTTGCGGGGATCAATCGACGAAAACTCATAGCTAGTATCTCAAAGGAGCCATTTGGTCAATGGACTATTTAGATGAAGTGATAGACAAGTTGAGAGAATGGGCGCGCAAACTGATTGAGAGTGTTTTTGGTCCGGAACCCGAACCCGAACCCGAACTGATCCCGATCCCCGTGCGCGATCACAGTCGATAAAGCCACCGGTAAAACAGAATACTGCGATAATATCAGTGCAAACTTACTATGAGTCTGCACTTGATTTTTGACTGAAGCCAAGTCTAGCTTAATTTGGTGACGATTTGATTATTTAGTAACAATTCTTGACTGAGTAAATCTTCCACATTAATCCGCAGAAAACACTGATCATCAATCCAGAACTGCACTTTAATGCGATCTTTACCCCGAAAACCTAAAGGATCGAGTTTAGCGATTGATCGGGCCCCCTCGCGATCATTTAAGGGTTGGACGCTAGTTTCTCCATTACCGAGGGAACGAGTAATTAATTTATCACCATCAAAATAGACCTCCATTGCCCCCCTTTCTGTGCCTAATTCGCCGATAATTAACTCAATGCTGGGTTGATTGTCCACGGAAGCACCTAGGACTAATTCCACGGGTTTTTCCATAGGATAGGGTTGTCCGGAGTTAATAATCGGATGCCAAGCGTGGGCATTTTTGCGACGATTCCAGTAACGAATCCCGTAGCTATGATAAAGAAAATCTTTGACTTGATAACCTTGGGCTAATTGTAACGCTCCCAAAGCGATCGCTTCAAAGGGTCGATCCTCTTTAATTTTACTACTATCAAAATACTGTCGCACCCAATCTTTTACCGCCGGAATTTGTACGGTTCCCCCGACTAATAACACCGCATCGATATCGCTAACTTCAATTCCATTGCGTCTTCCCTGTTGCAAAACTCCCGTCATTAAATCATCTAATTGATTAAAAAAGTTTTGTTGTTGGAGAATATCGGTCAATTGTTCTCGATCTAAGCTTAACTCGTAACTCTCGAAATTTTCCTCATCAAAATATACTTCCTCGGCGGTTAATTGGGAAGAAAGTTTAATCTTTAATCTTTCTGCTAGACGAGTAGTCAAGGAAGTTTTCGCTAAAGATTGCTTTTGGGCAAAATAATCGACAATCCAATCGTCTATATCTGACCCCCCTAAATTTGTCCCCGCCTTGGCTAAAACTCTCGCTAGTTTAGTTTTTTGGGCGGAATTATTGCCTAAAAGTTTTTCTCCCCATTTGAGAATAAAACCTTGATTTTTTTGAGGATTATCTAAATCTAATTGTACCAAAGAAAGATCGAGGGTGCCACCGCCAAAATCTACCACTAAAATCACTTGATCCCCAGTGGTTCCATAGCCCAAAGCGGCGGCCGTGGGTTCATCAATTAGTCTAATTTGTTCGATTTCCCAACCCTGACAAACATTGCTTAACCAATTGCGGTAACTTTCAAAACTATCGACGGGAACGGTTAAAACTAGCGATTGGGGGGTTTCCGGGGTGGTGTTTTTTAAGTGGTCGATGATGCTATCGAGAAACCATTGGCCAACCCCCTCGAAACTGAGGACAGTTTCCTCTAATTCCGGTAAAAATCCTTGAATTTTTGCGCCGATACCTCGTTTAAAGCGACGAAAAAAACGCGGATCTCGATCGATATCTAAACCCCGATCGCGCACTGCTTGACCGGCAATTACTTGCAGGGGATTGGCTGATTTAATATAGAGTAAACTGGGAATTAGGGGGGGATTGTCGGCTATTTGTTGGGATAACTCCGATAATTTCACGGTTTCGGCCCTATTTGTTGCCCCATTCCAACGAGTAATGACGGTATTACTGGTTCCGAAATCAATAGCGTAGAACACGATCGATGGTTTTTAGGTAAATTTAGTTAATTATCCGCCATTGTAACCTGTTATTTACTGAACCCGCCCGATCGAGGTGGAAGTTTCCGAAAAACCTAGGCAATTTGGTCAGCGTAAGCTCAAGAAGTCTGAGCAAAAACTTGACAAATAATCTTTAATAGTATATATGAGTTGCACCTGATCAAAGGATTATGTTAGCAGTTACTACCTCACCCGAAACCCTCTCCTTAGAAATTCCTAGGGCGATCGCTCTCTCTATCACCCTTGAACAGTTTGAAGCCCTTGCGGTGGTCAACCGTGACTTAAAATTAGAACGTACAGCCCAAGGAGAATTAATCGTGAATCCCCCGACAGGTGGTGAATCAGGACAGCGAAATTTTCGTATAACAGGACAATTGTTTCGCTGGTGCGAAGAAAATGAAGCTTTAGGAGTCGGGTTTGACTCTTCCACTGGATTTATACTACCAAATGGGGCGATTCGTTCTCCCGATCTATCTTGGGTGAGTCGAGAACGCTGGGAATCTTTAACCCCTAAGCAGAAAAAAGGATTTATTCCCCTCTGTCCCGATTTTGTGGTGGAATTGCGGTCTGAATCTGATAGTCTTGACAAATTACAGAAAAAACTGCTCGAATATAGGGAAAATGGCGCAAGGTTAGGCTGGTTAATCGATCCCCAGAATCGGCAAGTTGAAATTTATCGTCAAGGAAAGGAAGTAGATATCTTAGAAAATCCCACTGATTTATCGGGTGAAGATGTTTTACCCAATTTTAGCTTAAATTTAAAGTTCTGATGTTTTCAGGAGTAATCCTGCGATATTCTGCCAATCTTTTTGAGATCGGGGAGTCGCTTTTAAATTATCTAAGAATTCTTTTTTCTAGGTCATCATCAAATGAGCATCGAAAAGTCGTTAGTCTCGTCAGGTAAAAGTCTTTATCAAGAAGATTTCTACCGATGGTTACAAGAAACCGCTAATTTACTCAAAGAACATCGTTTTGAAAAATTAGACTTGGAAAATTTAATCGAAGAAATTGAAACGATGGGAAGGAGTGAAAAACGAGAACTAGAAAGTCGCTTAACCGTCATTGCTGAACATCTGCTTAAATTGACTTACTGGCTAACTGAAAAGGAAACAAATGCTCAAGGGTGGCGCAGCACAGTTGTTGAACAACGCCGACAAGTTCAACGCTTATTAAAAGAGAGTCCAAGTCTGAGAAGATTGATTCCTGAAATCTGGATAGATTGTTACCAAGCAGCCAGAGAAGATACTGTCAGAAAGTATCAACTTGCTGCTGATTTATTCCCGATTGAATCACCCTTTACCCTTGCAGAAATCCTTGATTATGACTATCTTCCTTAAAACTAAAGTTTCGTATTTTATCGATGAATATAATGCCTAACAAAGCCAAGCTTTAAACGGCAATCACTACCTCTGATTTACCAAATCAAAGTAAGATTTAAACTAAATTCTGGCAGAATATTTTCCCCCGATAAACTCTCCGGATTAGTTAAAATTTCTACTGGCTGTCCTTGACGATAAATTTCCACTTCTCTAGTTTTTCTATTGATTAACCAACCTAAACGAGTCCCATTATCTAAATATTCCTGCATTTTTTTTCTAGCAGTTTCTAAGTTGTCACTAGCGGACATTAATTCAATGACAAAATCGGGAGATAGAGGTAAAAATTTTTCCTTTTGTTGCGGGGTTAAAGCTTGCCATTTATCTAAAGGTATCCAAGCAGCATCGGGAGAGCGATCGGCCCCATTCGGTAGTTTAAATCCTGTGGAAGAATCAAAAGCGATACCCTTACCATTGTTATCTGACCAATTAAATAATTGTTGGGTGATTCTACCGTTACTATTGCCCGTTTTTCCTCCCGTCGGTGGCATAATAATTAAATCTCCTTTTGGGTTGCGTTCCAAGCGCAAATCTCGGTTATCCTGACAAAGTTGAAAAAACTGTTCATCGCTGAGTTGCCAAGATTCAAATTTAACTTCTACTACTGTCATCATGTTTAGATTCTCTTTTATAGGATTATATAATTACCAAATACTATCAAGTTCTAAGACAAATTGAGATAAAATATTTTCCCCCGATAAACTCTCTGGATTAGTTAAAATTTCTACTGCCTGTCCTTGACGATAAATTTCTACTTGTCTAGTTTTTCTATTGATTAACCAACCTAAACGAGTCCCATTATCTAAATATTCCTGCATTTTTTTCCTAGCAGTTTCTAAGTTGTCACTAGGAGACATTAATTCAATGACAAAATCGGGAGATAGAGGTAAAAATCTTTCCTTTTGTTGCGGGGTTAAAGCTTGCCATTTTTCTAAAGGTATCCAAGCAGCATCGGGAGAGCGATCGGCCCCATTTGGTAGTTTAAATCCTCCAGAAGAATCAAAAACTACACCTAATTTATGTAGGTTATTCCATAACCATAATTGGGCAGTGATTCCAGCGTTAGAATTGCTGGTTTTTCCCCCCGTTGGTGGCATAATAATTAAATCTCCTTTTGGGTTGCGTTCCAAGCGTAAATCTCGGTTATCCTGACAAAGTTGAAAGAACTGTTCATCGCTGAGTTGCCAAGATTCAAATTTAACTTCTACTGTCATTATTATCCCCAACCTACTCTCGTCTAAAATTCATGGTAACACCCTAGGGCAAGAGATGTTCCTGGATGAAATTAGTGTAAACATCTCCAGCTAAAAAGGCGGGAGTTTCCAATATTTTACGATGGAAATCAATAGTCGTCGGTACTCCCGTGATCGCACATTCCCGCAGGGCGCGTTTCATGCGTTTAATCGCAGTTTCGCGATTTTCTCCCCAGACAATTAATTTACCGATTAGGGAATCGTAATAGGGGGGGATTTCGTAATCGGTGTAAACGTGGGAATCCATGCGGACACCGGGACCGCCGGGGGGCAGATAACCGCTAATTTTGCCGGGGTGGGGGCGAAAATTGCGATCGGGATCCTCGGCATTAATGCGACACTCGATCGAATGTCCTCTAAATATCACCTGATCTTGCTTAATTTGCAGTTTTTCGCCCTGTGCCACCAGAATTTGTTCTCGGATCAGGTCTATCCCCGTGATCATCTCCGTGACGGGGTGTTCCACCTGAATACGGGTGTTCATTTCCATGAAGTAAAAATTACCGTGTTTATCGACTAAAAATTCCACGGTTCCCACCCCGACGTAATTAATCGATTTAGCGGCTTTAACGGCGGCATTACCCATTTTTGAGCGTAAATGGGGCGTTAAGAAGGGGCTGGGTGCCTCTTCTAGCAGTTTTTGGTGTCGTCGCTGAATCGAACAGTCTCTTTCTCCTAAATGGATCACGTTACCGTGACTATCGGCCAAAATCTGAAACTCGATATGTCGGGGACATTCGATAAATTTTTCTAGATATACTCCCGAATTGCCAAAAGCCGCCTCTGCTTCCCCTTGGGCGGCTTTTAACATATTACCTAGTTCATCTGCACTCTTGACAAGACGCATCCCACGCCCTCCACCGCCAGCGGTGGCTTTAATCAGGACAGGATAACCGATGTCATCAGCGATACGTTTTGCTTCCGCTTCTGAGGTAATTAAACCACCACTGCCGGGGATAGTGGGAACTCCCGCTTTTTGCATGGTTTTTTTAGCGGTGGATTTATCACCCATAGCCAGAATAGCACTGGGAGACGGACCGATAAAAGTTAACTGATGATCGGCACAAATTTCGGCAAAGCGAGCGTTTTCTGCCAAAAAACCGTAACCGGGATGGATGGCCGTGGCGTTGCGTGTTAGGGCAGCCGAGATGATATTAGGGATATTTAGGTAACTTTTGCTGCTTGGGGGCGGACCAATACAAACACTCTCATCGGCCAGTTGAACGTGAAGGGCGTGGCGATCGATGGTAGAGTGGACGGCAACGGTTCTAATGCCCAATTCTTCGCAACTATGAAGGATTCTTAAGGCGATTTCCCCGCGATTGGCGATTAATATCTTGGCAAACTGCATTGGACGACCACGAGATCAGGCTGGTGTGATAGGCGACTATTTAGTAGAATATCTGGTTTTGTTACCTTGGGGAAATCGGGTTGGGGAAGTGGGGTGTGGGGTGTGGGGTGTGGGGAGAATAAATAAAATAATCTCCTATCTCCTGACTGCTATCTCCTGACTCCTATCTCCTGACTCGTACCTACCGACGGCTAAAATAACTGACTCGGTCGCCCTCCCCAGTCAAGATTGAAAGCGATAAGCTAGAGTGTGAGGAGTGAAAACTTTTTAATCTCGTTTCGCCCCTAGAGGATAATAGCTCGATGTTGCGAATTATCACAGAGCCATGGTCAGCCAGAACGGAACTGAGACGAATTCGGGAACGGTTCGACGATCCGGAAATTCGGGAAAAAGAATCGCTTGTCCGAGAGATTGTCGATCAGGTGCGACTTGCTGGCGATCAATCGTTGGTGGATTACACGGAAAAATTCTACCAACAGTCCCTTAATCTACAACAACTTAAGGTGAGTGGCTCGGAACTGGATGCCGCTTATCAACAGGTGTCGCAGGATTTATTAAATGCGATCGCTGTTGCCTGTGCAAAAATGGAAGCTTTTCATCGTCAGCGTCTTCCCAAAGCCTGGGTCCAGTTTCCTGAGGATGGTACGGTTCGAGGGAAACGTTATCAACCGGTTAACAGTGTGGGAATTGTCGTTCCCGATGGGAAACGGGCCTATCTCAGTTTATTGTTACAACAGGCGATTCCTGCCAAAATAGCGGGGGTTAAACGGATTGTGATGGTATCTCCCGCCGATGAGGATTTACGCATCCATCCGGCGATTTTAGTGGCAGCCCAATCGGTGGGTATTAGTGAGATTTATCGGGTGGCTGGACCACAGGCGATCGCCGCTTTAGCCTACGGCACAAAAACGATCGCCCCCGTGGAGATGATTGCTGGAATAGGTGATTTTTATACTAATTTGGCTAAAAAACTGGTTTCTGACCATGTAAAAATCGATTATCTCTCTATTACTTCTGATCTAGTTATTATTGCCGATAGTCAAGCCAATCCCAGGCAGTTGGCCCTAGATCTATTAGCGCAAGCGGAACAGTATTCCCTAGCGGCAGCGATTTTATTGACGACGGATAAGGCTTTGGCCCCAATAGTACAGGAAGAAGTACAAAAACAGTTACAGATACATCCCCAGAGATTGTTGACGGAAAAAGCGATCGCTCATTATGGTTTAATCGTGGTGGTGGAGTCATTGGAGAAAGCGATCGAATTATCGAATCTTTTTGCTCCCACCCATTTATCCTTAATGATCGATGAGCCTTGGGAAAAGATATCTTCTGTGAGACAATCGGGAACTATTCTCCTTGGTTCTACTACTCCAAAAGCGGTGGCTGATTATTTGGGTTGTCCCGTGGGAGTGGAAACTTTTCTCAATTCCGCCACTTTAATCGAATATCCTGCCGATTCCTTCGCCTCCATAGCCCATAATCTGCAAATATTAGCGCAAGCGGAGGGATTTACGGCAACGGATGCGGGTATAGAATCCCGAGGTGAGGACAAGAACTAGAGAAACTATAATCTTCTCAAAGCAACTATTGGGTCTAATTTAGCGGCATGATGAGCGGGAACAACACCGAAAATTAGACCGATGGCACTAGAAACTCCTAAAGCGAGAATTATGGCAGGGATTGAGATACTGGTGGTTAAAGCGGCAAAAATTCCCGCTAGATACATTCCTTGAATGCCGACAAAAATCCCGATAATTCCGCCAGTGGTGGCTAAAATCACCGATTCAATGAGAAATTGACCTTTTATGTCCCCTTCTTTCGCTCCTAAAGCCTTTCTTAACCCGATTTCTTGGGTTCTTTCCGTGACTGACACGAGCATAATATTCATTATGCCGATTCCGCCAACAAAAAGGGAAATACTGGCGATCGAGGCTAACATTCTAGTTAAACTATCGTTAGTCTCTTTGGCCATTTCTAGGACTGTGGTTTGGGGGAAAATCTGCACATAATTCTCGTCACTGACCTGATGACGCATTTGCAGCAGGTTGCTAATCTGAAACTGAGCGGCTTTAATTTGGGCGGAGTTTTTAGCCAAGACAGAAATATGAGTTAGGGGAATGCCATAGATAGAATTGCGCCCTAAAACCTGATTAGACATAGTAGTTAGGGGAATTAAAGCTCGATCGTCCTGATTAGTCTCAAATAAGGAGCCTTTCGTCTGTAAAACTCCAATGACTTGAAAACTAAGATTGCCCATGCGAAGATTTTCGCCGACGGGATTGCGATTACCAAAGAGATTTTTGGCTAATTCCGATCCCAAGACAATCACCCGATTATCCCGTTTCAGGTCAGATTCCATAATAAATCTACCCTTAGATAGTTGACGGTTACGCACATTTAGGTACTGGGATCCCACCCCAATCAGGGGACTATTACTGGTTCTATTACCGAAGGATAAGATTTTTTTACCGCTCAATTCGGGAGAAATGGCGGTAATGGCGGGAACTTGAGATGCGATCGCTTGGGCATCTTCGTAGGTGAGAGGCCGGGGATTAGGAATTGTCCGGCGGACATTGCGCGAGGAAGTAGAAACAAATAAAACATTCGGTCCGAGAGCTTCAAACTGCTCGAGGGCGACTTTTTGCGCTCCTTCACCCACTCCCACTAGGGCAATGACGGAGGCGTTACCGATAGCAATTCCCAGCATAGTCAGACCACTACGCAGTTTATTGCCCATCAAAGCGGAAAAAGCCATTTTCAGGTTTTCGAGCATTTCCATGGTTAGTTACATTCAGTAATCAGTGGGGAATTATGAATTATGAATTATGAATTATGAATTATGAATTATGAATTATGAATTATGAATTATGAATTATGAGGTGGGGAGAATAAATAAAAATAATCTCCTGACGACTGATAACTGATAACTGATAACTGATAACTTACATCTGATAACTGATAACTGATAACTGATAACTGATTAGCGGGTAGAGATTTGGAGAGTTTCCGGTTTGCTTAAATCGCCAGTAATAGTTAAACTGCGCCGATTAGCGTTGAGATGACGGACAATTTTATAGATAGCTTCAACTTGGTCACTAGCGCCGATTTTGGCCGCTAGAGTGGTTAGGTCGAGAGCAGTCCCCGTTTCCCGAACAACTTGCACGATTTTTCTTTGTAAATCCAGAATAGAAGCGGCAGCTTTTTTCCCTGCTTCTACCCCGGGTTGATGGTAGGCGTTAATGTTAACTAAACTAGCATAGAAACTAACGGCCCGTTCGTAGAGGGCAATTAAAGCTCCTACCTGACGGGGAGTAACCTCTGGGATAGTGATAGTGATAGAGTGACGACTATTTTCGTATAAAGCTTGTCGAGTACCTTGCAGTAATCCTGAGAGGAAATCGCCAGCAGTGGAGCCGGTTTCCACTTCCATGGAGTCTCCTTGTCGGTCTTTTAACACTTCAATAAAAGTGGCGAAGAAATTGGGAATCCCTTCGCGTAATTGTTGGACGTAGGCGTGTTGGTCCGTAGAACCTTTGTTACCATAGACGGCGATGCCTTGGTACACCTTATTGCCATCGAGGTCTTTTTCTTTACCGAGGGACTCCATGACCAATTGTTGCAGATAGCGGCTAAAGAGATAGAGACTGTCTTTGTAGGGCAGAATCACCATATCTTTCTCTCCCTTGCCGTTGCCCTCATGATACCAAGCTAGAGCCAGTAGGGCGCTAGGGTTTTTTTTCAGGTTATGGACGCGGGTGGCGATGTCCATTTCTTTGGCCCCGGCTAACATTTCATCGATGTCGATACCCTGCAAAGCGGCCGGGAGAAGACCGACGGCGGATAGTTCGGATGTACGACCACCGACCCAATCCTGCATGGGGAAACGAGTTAGCCAATCTTGGGCGTATTTGTCCAGTTGGCTACCAGGCATAGTGACGGCGACCGCGTGTTGGGGAAAGTCTAAATCTTGTTTTTCGTAAGCGTTGCGGACTTCTAACATTCCGTTTCTCGCTTCGGGAGTGCCGCCGGATTTACTGGTGACGATAACCAGGGTGGTAGCTAGGGGTAAATGGGCTAGGGTGCGATCGATGCCTTTAGGGTCGGTATTATCAATAAAAGCAATCTCTAAGGGGGGATTAAGGGGGGATAGAGCCTCGGCAACGAATTGGGGACCCAAAGCAGACCCCCCGATGCCTACACAGAGAATATGGCTAAATTTTCCCCGATTGGGCGGCTTAATCGCTCCGGAGTGAATTTTCTTGACAAATTCTTTGATCTGTGCTAGGGGTTCGGTGATTTCGTCCCGCAATTCCTGGTTAGGAGCGAGTTCAGGAGCGCGCAGCCAGTAGTGGCCGACCATACGCTGTTCGTCGGGATTGGCGATCGCACCCTGTTCTAAAGCTGTCATATCTTGGAAAGCACGCTCAAATTTTGCTTCTAGACCTTTGAGAAAAGCCTCATCGAAGGGAATCCGACTGACATCGAGATAAAGTTCTAGGTTAGGGTGATAGTATAACCAATCTTGGTAACGTTGCCAGAGTTGCAGATTATCCATAAAAAAAAGCGAAATTTTTGTTTAATTACTCGTTTAGGGGAGATAGGATTCTATCCTCTCCAATCATCATACAGGTAGTTTTAGGCTAGAAGTTGACGGTTAAGCATATATTAGGGGTTGGCAAAATACTAACAGTGACTGAACTGTCCCCTAATTGTTCGGTTTGCTGGTGTTGGCTGTTGATTTTTTAACCGGTCCTATGGCTATCTACTCATCCCCTCTCAAAATCGGTAACTTAGAAGTGCATAGCCGCGTCTTGCAATCACCTTTATCCGGTGTCACCGATTTAGTTTTTCGGCGCTTGGTGAGACGCTTTGCTCCCGATTCCATGCTCTATACCGAGATGGTCAATGCGACAGAAATCTCCCAGCTGCAAGAGTTACCGCAATTGATGGTTATCGGGGACAAAGAACAACCAATTAGTATGCAGTTATTTGATTGCCGTCCCGATTTTATGGCTGTAGCGGCGGAAAAAGCGGTTAAAGAAGGAGCGATGACCATCGATATTAATATGGGTTGTCCTGTTAATAAAATTACTAAAAAAGGCGGCGGTTCTTCGCTTTTACGACAGCCAGAAATTGCCGAGCAAATTGTTAGGGAAGTGGTGGGAGCGGTATCGGTGCCGGTAACGGTGAAAACTCGCTTGGGATGGAACGCCCAAGAGATTAATATTATCGATTTTGCCCGTCGTTTGGAAGATGCGGGAGCGCAAATGTTGACCCTGCACGCACGCACTAGGGAACAGGGTTATCACGGGCCGGCCGATTGGCAATGGATTAAACGGGTGAAGGAGGTTTTATCGATTCCTGTCATCGCTAATGGTGATATTGTTTCTGTGGAAGCGGCGATTAATTGTTTGGAATTTACCCGGGCCGATGGGGTGATGTGTTCACGGGGAACCCTCGGTTATCCCTGTTTGGTGGGGGAAATCGATTATTACCTCAAAACAGGCAAAAAGTTGCCGAAACCCACCTCTATTGACCTGTTAAGCCTAGCTAAAGAGCATTTACAGGGGCTATGGCTATACAAGGGACAACGCGGCATCTGGCAAGCCAGGAAACATCTGGCTTGGTATTGTCAGGATTTTACCGGTGCGGCGGTTTGGCGTGATCGGTTTTCGCGGATCGAATCCCTGGGGGAGGGCTGTGATTTAATTGATAGAGCTATTGCCCAATTAAACCTTGAAAACGAGAATATTTAGGGGCTGCGGCAAAAAGTTTGTTGGTGGGGTTAGGAGTCGGTCGTCTCCGAATCGGTCGGGGAAGTCAGAAAAACAGAATGACCTCGCGCGCCTGGAAGCGGAAACCTTTGTGTTCTCGCGTAGCGAGCGCTTTGGGTTCGCCTCCGGAAAGTGCCAGGGTTTTGAGTCCCTAATTTCTCAACGTTTGTTTCTGGCACTTTTTTAGCCCAAAAAGTGCCAAAACCCTTTTCTAGCAAAGCTTCCAGTAATATTAAGCCAACCCTACTTAAGCAATCAAACCAGAGAGGAGATTAAGGCAAAAATTAACAGGGCTACGGTGGCGGGAATGTTCAACAGAACGATCGAGCGGCTGTTAATGGCCTTGAACTCAATCACATACAACCACAACCAGCACAACCACCACAACCGCCATCACTGTCGCCATCACTGCCGCCACTGCCGCCATCACCGCCGCTACTAGCAACGGCTGTGGGAGTCAGCATTTGATACAGGTCTGCTAAAGCCATATCCGCCATCAGAACTGTTGCTCCAAAAAACGCCACCGCAAGTACAAGTTCAGAATCGCTGCTATTGGCTGTTTTTAAATGTTGTAAGCGATTTCTTAAATCCTTAAAAATGATCTCTCCATAACGGCTGCGCTGTGGTTTGACAAAAAACCTTGCTCCCAAAACTAGAAGCCCAAATATACAGATGAGAAGTAAACCAACGGGCTTATCGCGAGAAATTCCCACCGCCATTTTGCACAAGCCTATTCCTAGAAGAATAACCACAATCAATGATGGATAAATTTGCGCTTTCAATGCTTGGGCATCGCTCGGAAACAAACCAAGCTGTTCTAGGCGGGAACGAATGCTATCTTTCATTCCTGTAGAATTCTGGAAAACCTGTTCAATTGCCCCATCAGTGGCCAAAATATCTTGGGCGACCGCCTTTTCTACAGGATCGGCAATAGCATCGATCTTTCCTGTCACCACCAGTTTGCTTTGTGTTCTTCCAAATGGTGATTTTTCTTTTAATACCTCCACATAGCCTTGTTTTACCAAACTGGTGATTGCGGCCATAATCAGGCGATGATTGCCACCCGCCAAGAAAGCTATCTCGTAAGTATTTAAATCAGGTTGCTGCTTTGTATTAGTGCTAACTAGGCACAGGGAAAAACGTAGCCAGGCTGCCAAAGCGATTCCCATCACTACTAGGGAAATATAGAAGGTTAAAAATTCCGGACCTGTAAAATTCATTGGGTTAGGAATTTGGGAGATTATCTGACAGCCAGTTATCATCAGTGAAAGGAAGGCTAAAAAGGTAAAGATGCCTATTTTTCGCAGTTGTGGTTTGACGGAGACTGTGAAATTAGGTTTTGACAAAACCCAGCTTTGTTGAGTATTGATCCGGATAAAATGCAAATCTCGCCCGAATCGGTCTTTGGGTTTAGGCCAAATATCTATTGGGGGAATATGTCCAAAAAACTGTTCGTAACTTTCTAGCGTCTTGCTATACCAACTGCCAAATTTTAATTGCTCGGATGAACCCCCACGAGTCGGCTCGTGATGTAATGTGGTTTGCAAAATTTTGGGACAGAACTCTTGCCAGTACAATCGCGTATAGGTCAGATGTAAATGCCAAACTTGATCGATTTGGTCGGATGGCGTGACCGGATGTCCTGCTGCAACGGCTAGAAATATAAACTTTTTGTATTCCTCGATCGCTCTCTGAGTATAGCCTAAGGACCAGCCGTTATCTTTTGCTAATCGTTGGCTGAAAGATAATTGACTATCTGGCCGATCCAAGGCAAATGCCTGAATTCTTTTGTATAGCTCTGTCTGTTGAAAGTTCATCGTCCCTAATGGGCTATCCATAAACCCGGCCTCCCGAAAAAAACTGTTTCTAGTCGTTTATTTAGGCCGAAGAGGCTTAACTATGGGTGAAGTTTAAATTTCTTTACAAAAAGCTGGATGCTAACTATCCCTCTTTCAACTGGGCAATAAGTCTCGGAAACCGAAAAGAAAGTTGAGGAAACTGACAGAACCGGTTAGGTGAGGATAAAATACCAGTGGTCGCTTTAATATCACCTGAATAGTCGGTTTTTTGTGTCTTTCCCGAGACTATCGGCTGCTACCACTGGTTTGCTGTTGTTTGTTGTTGTAATCTGAGGAAATATAGTTCTTGCGTTCCCAAGCGCCTGAACTGCATTTGTCTCTCTAGTAACAATTGTAACAGACAATACCCATTTTGTGTAAAAAAAAGTAAACAATTTGGTAAAAAATTATTTTTTGCGGTAATCTTCAACCCTCTGAGGACAGCCCCAGATTACCGTTTCCTGTTTGTAAACCACCATACCTGGCTTGGCGCCCTTGGGTTTATAGACGTATTTGGGACGGGTATAGACGACGGGAACCTGTTCACTATGGCGAGCGCGGCTATAATAAGCGGCGTAATCGGCGGCAAATTGCAGATCGGCGGCTTCTGGAACTGTACCGGGGGTTAAACGGAGTAAAACGTGACTACCAGCGATTTCTTGACTATGAAACCAGATATCGTAATCGCTGGCGCTACGAAAAGTTAGCCGATCATTTTGACGGTTATTTCTGCCAATCCATAATTCTACTCCAGAAGGAGTAGTAAAGCGCATGGGTTCGGATTCTTTGTTATTCGTCCGATTACGCTGGTAATTGCTTTCTAGATACTTCTGTTGAATTAATTCTTCTTGTATCTCGTCTAGGGCCTGTAAATCTTCGCTGCTGCTATAATTTTCTAGTTGACTTAAACTCGATCGCACTTGTTCGAGATAATTAATTTCACTGACCACTTCCTCTAATAAAGGTTCCACCGCTAACCGCGCCCTTTTTAATTTCTGATGTTGTTTATAAAAATATTGGGCATTCTGCACGGGATTTCTTTCGGGATCGAGAGGAATAATGACAGGGTTTCCTGTCTGGAAATCCGCCAAACTAATGCTAGTCATTCCCTGCTGTATTTGCTGCAGATTTGCCATTAATAAATCCCCTTGCTCTTTATAGCGATCAGCATGAGCAGATTCTGCTAGTCTTGTTTGAAATCCCGCCGCTTTAGTTTGCAGTTTAGTCAGTAAAGAGATGACTTTTTGATTTAATTTTTGCTGTAGTTGTCGAAAGCTTTCTTGATTAATTTGGTCGCTATAATAACGGTTTAATAATTCTTGAACATTTTTAGCCGCTGCCAGTATCTCCCCACCGATCACCGTATAACCTTCTCTTGTCCATCCGGGTTGAAAGGTGTTATTTTCCAAGATTTTTAACCATTCTTGCCAAACTGAAAAGAGCTTTTCCCAATCAGTATTATCTAACTGATCCGTGTTTAATTTCGGGTTAATATTGGCTTTTTGCAACAGCGATCGAGCGATGACCGGACTAACACCACGATAGGTACTAACTAACTGTTTTTCGATAGTTTTAGGGATTAAACTAACTCTGGCTTGCCAACTGCTCAAGGATTCTTCTAAACTGGGATTTGTTGCCAATAAAACGGGGGGTAGTTGATAGATTTGTCCCGTTTGTACGGTGCGAACACTGGACTGGGTGGCATTGACTTGATGGGCAACGGTGACAATTTGATTGTCAGCCGCAGTTAAAATAACATTGCTATATTTGCCCATAATTTCTATATACAAATGCCCCAGGGCCGGATCATCGGGACGTTGGGCAAATTGCAGATCGATCACTCTTTCCCACGGGGCAACAAATGCTAATTTTGTCAGCGCCAAACCATTGAGTTGATGACGCAATTGATCGCTGAAAGTGAAGGTATCAGGGACTTTCGGCGGTGGATCACCAATATGCAGCCGCGCTCCTTGGGGATGCCAAGAAATAATTAACCATCCCTTGCGATCGAAGGTTCGTAAATAGAGGGCGATCGTTTGGCGATCAATTTGATACACTTGTTCTAGTCTCGCCGGCAGCCAAGTGGCGGCAATTTCGGCACAAGTGGCGCTGAGGGTGGTAAAGTCTACGGATTGCATTTTCAGGATTCAGGAGATATTCTCGATGCCAAAGTTGGCACCGCCAAGCATGAAAATATCATAGCTTCCCACTAAGTAGTCGTGCAAAATTAATTTCCTAGTCGAGATAGGAGACAGGAGACAGGAGACAGGAGACAGCTATCAGTTATCAGATTTGAGTTTTAAGTGAGCAGCATTGAATAGAAGTTTCCTACTGTCTTTTCACTGATTAATGATTACTGTTTACTAATCACAGCAAAAAGCGTTCGTGTTAGTGAGCTTGTCGAACTACTGATCTCACGCCGAAGTCTGACGTCTTAGATGTGTAATTAATTTTGCTTAGGTACTTAAGGCTAAAACAAAAAAATTGTTTCCTCAATTAAAAACGGATTTGGTCAGCTGCCCGCGCATTTAAATTGCTTGTTGATCATTAGCAACCGCACAAGCGTCCATCTTCCATGTGAACAATGCGATCGGCAATATCTAAAATCCGATTATCGTGGGTGACGAGTACAATAGTACGGCTCTGTTCTTTGGCTAAACGTTGCATCAAATTCACCACGTCTCGTCCCGTTTTACTATCGAGGGCGGCCGTTGGTTCATCGGCTAAAACTAATGGGGGATTACCGGCCAAAGCTCGCGCGATCGCTACCCTTTGTTTTTGTCCCCCAGATAAGCTATCTGGATAATAGTCGATCCGATGTCCTAAGCCGACTTCTTCTAATATCAAAGCGGCGCGTTCTTCCGTTTCCCGCCCGCCGAGATTTTCCTGAAGCTCGATCGACATTTGTACATTCTGTCTTGCGGTTAGAAAGGGTAACAAATTATGGGCTTGAAAAATATAACCAATTTGACGGCGGGTTTGGACTAATTGTTCTTCACTAGCCCCCCGTAATTCTTTTTCAAAATGCTGTAAGCTTCCTTCTTGAACAGAGCGTAGGCCACCGATTAAGGATAGTAAGGTTGTTTTTCCGGAACCAGAGGGGCCAGTTAAAATAACGATCTCTCCCTCTTTGATTTTTAAGTTGATCTGAAACAGAACTTGTTTTTTCAGCGTTCCTTGACCGAAATAGTGATTGAGGTTTTGAATATCAATAATGTCCATAGACAGCCTCTTTCCTTGAGATGAGGTGTGGATATCTGTTTCTTTCTTCTAAAAAATATCGGCTGGATCGGCATCTTGCAATTTTTTAACAGCAGTGGCTCCTGAAACGAAGGCCATGACTAAGGTTAAGATAAAGACAAAAACCGCTCGATCAAGCGACATATTGACAGGTAATAAGGTGGCATTTTTAGTAAACTCATATTGAATATTAGCGATCAAAAAACCTGGAATATATCCGAGAACAGCAATTAAAAAAGCCTGTTGTAAAACCATTGATAAGAGATAGCTATGACGATAGCCCATCGCTTTTAGGGTGGCGTATTCTGAAAGATGTTCCGAAACATTTGTATAGAGAATTTGATAAACTACCACCACACCAACAATAATTCCTAGAGCAACTCCCAGGTTAAAAATAAACCCGATCGCCGTGCTAGTTTGCCAATATTTTTTTTCAAAGTTAACAAATTCGCTTTTCGACAAAACTCGAACATCTTTTGGCAAGTATTTTCTGAGTTTTTCTAGGGTTTTTTGAATATCTTGATCTGGTTTTAGTTTAATCAAACCCACATCAATAAAGCCTTTTTTGCGATTATCAAAAATTCGTAAAAAATTTATATGGCTAGTCACTAAATTTCCATCGGAGCCAAAGGAAGTCCCAAACTGAAATAAACCCACCACATTAACCTTGCGATTTCCGTTGGGATTTCCCAACTCTGTGCTTACGCTTCCATCCCTGCGAAAATCTTGGGCAATTGTCCCGAATTCACTACGAGAACCCTGATCAAATAATACCGTATTAGGCATTTTTAATTTCTCGATATTTTCGGTAATTCCAGGCAAATTGAGTACGGGGTGTCTCAGATTAATACCAAGGACAAAAATATTACGCCAATAATTACGAGTATTAGGATTTTTCCATTGAGCAAAATCGAGATAAATCGGGCTAACGTAATCGACTTCATCAAAAGCAAGTGATTGTAAAAGTCGTCGTTCTGGGAAACTTTTCATCGCAATTAAGGCAGTCGAGCGAGGACTGATTAAAAAAATATCTCCTTGTAAACTTTGATGGAAACGAACGGCACTATCGAAGAGAGCATCGCGAATCCCCAACTGCATAAAAATAATCACCACGGAAAAAATTACGCCTGAAAGAGCCACCAGTAGACGAACTTTTTGATGCTTTAGCTGTAGCCAAGCCGTGGCTAACTTAGTGCCTCGTTTCTGGAATAATTTTCGCTTATTCACTTGGTTTCTCCTTGATTTTGGGCATTGCTATCCTCAATTACCACCGTCACTTCCAAATTGCTTAAGCCAGATACTTGGGCGCTCGATTCGGGGGTAAGGCGAATTTTCACTTCCACTACCCTGGCATCGGCATCGGCTACCGGATCAGTACCAAGAACATTTTGCCGGCCCACTTGTAAACCAATTTCGCTAACAACTCCCGTTAATTCTCCGGCTAAACCATCACTCCGAATCGTAGCGGTTTGTCCGACGCGCACCCGTTGAATGTCTGTTTCGTAAACTTCTGCGCGAACATACATTTCCCCAGTTTCACCTAAATCAACAATCCCCTCATTGCCGACAACTTCTCCGGGCCAGGTACGAATTTTCAGAATTTGACCGCTTTTTGGTGCTTTTACATAGGCTAGGTTTAATTCGGCTCGGGCCCGTTTTACCAAGGCTTGATCAGATATTAATTGGGCTTCGGCAACTTGGACATCGACAGGACGAACTTCGGCGACCGCTTCTAAAGCCGCTTGATTGGCTTTGATCTCTTGAGCAAGGGTGGTTCGGGTGCGATCAAGATTGGCTTTGGCCTCCTGAATACGTTGCTTCATGGTGCGCTCAATTCGATTCAGATTCGCTTCCGCTTCTTGTAAACTTTTAGCTATGGTTTCGGCTTGTAGACAAAAGCGGTCCCGTTCTTGCTCCGGTACAGCCCCATCTAGGTACAGGGTTTGATAACGGCGGCAATCCGTTTGTGCGTTGATTAATTCGGCCCGAATTCGTTCGATAGTTGCCTTTCGGGCCGAGGTTTCCCCTTGTAACTCCGCTTCTAAACTGGCAATGGTCGCCTGTTGGGTAGCAATCTGTCCCCTTAATTCCGCTCGTGTTTTTTGGAAACGAGCATCTTGTGCGGCCACATCTCCCTGTTTTGCCCCCGCTTTAACTTGCGCTAAACGGGCCTCGGATATTTTCCTCTGGGCTTCGGCTTGGGTTAAAGCGGCTTGAAGGCGCTCATGGTTGTCTAAAATTGCGATAATTTGACCATTTTTCAGATGATCTCCTTGTTTTACTAGGAGTTGGGCTACCCTCGTTCCCTCCATGAAAGCAGGGGCCGAGATTTTAATCACTTCTCCCTTGGGTTCGAGATAGCCTCTGGCGGAGATAGCAGTGGGACTAATCTTCGATGGGGAATAAATCGCCGCCGGAGCGGGGCTATTCCCTCGAAAACGTAAGAGAAAATAGGTAGCACTTGAACCAGTTAATATAGCAACTGTAATGACAGTAACACTTGTTATCCAGCCTCTAGGTTTCACAAAAAATGCAGATTTAACCATTGTTTAGTTGATTCTAACCAAAAAATAAGGGCAAAACAGGAAACTACCGAGACTGTACAAAGGCCGACGGGGAAGGAGTTAGGGATTTTTTCGGATCATTCGACCGATGAAAGCAAGGGCAGAAACGAAGAATATAGCCCCACCGGTAGCTGGTTCGGGGGTGGACTGTAAGCTCGATTGAGCAACGGCGGCGATTGCTCTTTGTCCGGCGGTCGAGGGATGGAGTTGATCCCAAAAAAAGTAACTATCGGGATCACTACAAACACTCACAACCGGATTAGTGACTAGACAGGGTTCTGTTACGTTACTAAACCCAAAACGAGCGGGATTGGCTTGTAATTGGTTGAAACTATCCCAGAAATCTAGAGTCATAATTTTTACCTGGGATCCAAAGGTTGTTTGCAAATGGTTGATTCGAGTAAATAGCAGCTCTCGATGCTCTGTGGTGAAGTGATTGAGAGCCGCTTCTCGTCCGGTCCCTTGCACAAGAGGCACTTTTCCTAAATCGAAAAGATTACTGACCATGATTTGGCTGGCCCCCATGCCAACAAGAGCGCGAATAGAAATTTCTAGATTGTTCACCGCCTCTACTGGCTCAGTGATGCCGCCAAACACATAGTCATTAGCTCCGGCAGCGATGATATATAATCCCCGAGGATCGGCGACCGTTACGCTATTAAGATATTGATTGACTTGCGTGAGGACTCCTGGCCAACTTGGATTAATCGTGTTCAGCGTCCCCGTATTCGCTCCGCCAAAAGCAAAATTGGTGGCGGCATTAACCGTTAATCCCAGAGATTGGGCTAGATATTCCACCCAAACCGGGCCATTGGTAAAACGTCCCTCGGCATACAGGGGAACCGGTGGAAATGCTCCACCAGTAGCCTGATACACTCGACCTATATCTACGTTGCTGTCACCAAAAACATAGATTTCATCAATGTTAAAGCTACTCGCTTGAACCGAAGATTGTATTACTCCTGCACAGAGTAAGGAAAGAGAACCAATCCCAAAAGCTTGAAAGGTTATTGTTCGGAGAGGATGTGTCCTCAACCAATATTCAGGAAAAATAAGCGAGACAGATAACCTTTTACTTGTGGACATATCTTGAGGTTTTCGGAAATAAATAAAAACACATTTTCTGAGAAATGCTATTAAAATTGAGCAAAACAATTCCCTAAGAAGTTATTTCCTCTGGCAATTGACAAAAAGTTACCACGATCTGACAAGAAGGAATTCCATTGGCTAAAAATAGATAAAGACAAGCTCGTTCGGATGGTTTTTTTGACCAGCAATAAACCGGGATACCTTGTTGATTAGATGCGGGTTGCTCTGAAGCGTAAATATCGAGAAATAGGGGAGTTTTTCTTTTTTGGTCTGAATTGAGAGGACAAAGAGCAGCAGCGAGGATAAAAATAGAGCCAATTTCACTTAAGCGTCTTTGCTCTAACGAAACTAGATTGCCAGACTGTAGAGATGCTAATTCTTTTTCGGTCAGATTTAGCCCTAACGATTTGACACCTTGATGAATTTCTTCATAGGTAAACATGACTTTTTCCGAGTAATTCTTAAGAGCAAGAATGGAGAGTTGTCAGGAAAGAAATAGGTGGCTATTAATCATATTACTTGATCATCCTAGCCGCACCTATTCCTAGAAAACACCCTTGATAAACACGGCTAAATCCAAGGGTTTAAAGAAGATTGATATTGATAATGTTTAAATTCCTCAGTTGTGCAAGCAATTTGATGATTATGAGGAATTTTTTTCATCTTTAATCGATGATAAAATTCTCCGAACGAGGCGACCCCTGACAAAAGCAAGAGTCGCAGGAAGTGATAGAGATGTTTAGGAGCTATTACTCCCCCCAAACCAAACCCCTTCCACTGAAAAACGAGATACCAAATCGCTCCATAGAAATGAGTGTATTTGATGCTCGTAAAGATGTTACTACGAAAAGGCTCATATTGAGCATTTTCTAGGAAGCTATCAAAATGGACTGGCGGTTGATAGTCACCTAGTAGCTGATCCCCTCGATAACAATCCAGTAAGCCTAGGTTAGCTTTTCGTTCAACTAATTGATTTAATTGTTCGTAAATCTCGACAAAAAGTGAATTGACTGTCTGACGATGAATCTTGACAAATCCCTCAATAAAGGAAACATTGAGATGCCATTTTCCCACATACAGGGGTACCAAAATTCCGAACCACCAGATGTACTCGAAATAGATTCGCCAACTCATGATACTGGCATGACCGAGTTGAGTTTTGTGATCGCGCATAAGTTGATTCACTCCTTCCGCTTGTGCGAGATTAAATTGGTTGTAAGCTACGCGTTTAACCTCGGCATCTGCTTCTCCTGCTAACTTCGATCGAATGACTTCAGTAACACTTTCGATGGCAAAAGTGGTCAGGGATGTACCCATAGAATAAAAAGCATCGAAAATATAAGCCGCATCCCCAATCACATACCAATTATCTGCCGAAAGAACTTCCTTACTGGTGTGAGCGATTCTCGGCCAGTAGTGAAAATCGATCTTCTCTCCACTGCTCAATAAATCATAAAGAAGTTTGTGATTAGCTTTGAGAAATGCGTAAAACTTCTGTTCTTGATTTAGATAATCGGCGGGAATAATTTCATGATGATGGATAACTCCGATCGAAATTTCTTGAGTGTCTGTGTCCGTGGGAATCATCCATAGCCAATGACCTTGCCCGAACCAGTGATTGGTGGCATAGTAGTGACTACAGGATGTGGCTTCTGGATCATAGCCAGAGTGAAAAAGAGTTCGATCAATATTTTTAACCCGTACCCATGCCGAACCCGTATTTACACCACAAAGATGCTCCGGATCGAAAATAACATTATCCGTTTTTTTGCCGATAATAAATTGACGACCAGCGGCATCTACTAAATGTTTAGCAGTTAATTCAATCACTTCATCGTGCAATTTCACCTTGACTTGATGGGGATCATTTCCGGGATGAATAGTAACATCAACGACACGACCATTATAAAAATCAACTCCCATTTCCTTATTCATTCGTAACAGATCCCGCTCAAATTTAGCTCGATTCATTTGGCTAGAGGCAAGGGGGGGCTGTCGATTCGTCCAAATATGGTAGTAATCCTCGATGGTATCGGTTTTGTGAGAATCTTTTGGCCAGTGAAAATTTAAGCCAAATTTGGGAGGATGATTTTCAATCATGTATTCGTAAAGACCCAACTCTTTACAAATAAATAAATTAGCAATTTCTACCGTTGACTCGCCAATTTTTAGATCCTTATCGCTACGATTTTCTGGACGAGGATCGATTAAAGCGATCTTGATATTGGGAACCTTAAGCATCAGGTGACGGGCTTGGCAAACGCCCGCAAAACCAGCACCCATAATCACAACATCATAGACGAATTGCCGAACAGAATTAGTGGTTTTCATCATGACAATTACCGAGAACAGGAGTAAATAGAGACAGTGGAACAGAAAATTTAGCTGATCGTGCTAACAATGTGGGCTGGTAACAAAGAATTGGCTTCAGATTGGAGCAGAGGTACCGCTCCCCTGGAACCCTTTTTCATCTCCTTTTTCACACGAGCAATATAAGGCTCATAATCCACTTGCATTGTGTGACGGGCTGAATAACCGTAACGTTGACAAACTTGTTCTTTTTCTTGGAAGATTTCCCGTTTCATTGTCCTAGAATCGGGCAACTTGTACTCTCCTAATAAGTATTGACTAATCCACTGACTTTGTAATTCAGCGATCGGCATAACCGGACCGATCGGTTGTAATAGGCCAATAAAAAATAAATCGCGATAGTCAGGGTGAAAAACATGATGGAATAGTTGTACCTCATTATTTTTAACCTCGATCACTTCTGAACGGAAAAAAGGAAAGCTCACGTTATAGCCAGTGCAATAGATAATTTCATCCACTTTTTCTCGGCTTCCGTCCACAAAGATCACTCCATCTCCATCTAACTTTTGAATGTTGGGTTTCGGTTTAACTCGTCCGTGAGATAGGGCGGAAAAAATATCGGAACTGATGGTAGGATGAGCGTGCATATAAGGATGATCGGGATCGGGGAGACCATACTGGCTTAATTTTCCCACCTGCAATTTCACCGCAAAAGCTTGAATTTTTAATTTCCAGGAGAACGGTAAAAAACGAGGAATTGGCGCTAGATCAAGCGGGGTTCCTAAAACGTGTTTAGGAATAATATGAAAGCCGCGTCTTACGGATAAGTAAGTATTTCGAGCAATCCGAGATACTTCAACGGCAATATCCATCGCAGAATTGCCAAAACCGACTACAACAATATTTTTATCCTGATAAATTTCCCCACTCTTATAGTAATGACTATGGGTTTGTTTGCCCTCAAATTCTCCAGGAAAAGACGGGTTAGGCCAACGAGGATTCCAGTGGTGTCCATTGGCAACAATTAGGGCCCGATAATTATGGCAAGATTGATCGTCGAGAGTAATTTGCCAACCACCCAATTCTAGGGGTTCAGCTTGAACGACTTTTGTTTGAAAATGAATATGGGGCTTAAGGCCAAAATGCTCGGCATAATCATCAAAGTATTGAGCGATTTGACTGTGATGCGGGAAATTAGGATACTCCTCCGATAAAGGATAATCGGAGTATTGCATCAGTTGTTTGGATGTGTTAATATGCAGGGAGCGATAGGCACTGGATAAACCATTGGCATTGTTATAGACCCAAAGACCGCCCACACGGTTACTCATTTCATAACAATCAAAGGCAATTCTTCGCTCTTTTAAGACCTTACAAGCTGCGATGCCTGAAGCACCAGCACCGATAATACATACTCGATCGAGCAGGGGATTCATCGTTCTATGTTCTCCAGAGTTTCAAAATTTCACTCGAAAAAGTCAGGGAGGAAATCAGGGGTACCCCTGATTTCCAGAGGAAATTTAATGCTGTTCAACTACTCGATAATGATGTTCCAGAACCGCCGGAAAAGCACCCCGTAGGATGGGCAATAAACGCTCTGTCCAATTCATAAAAACATTCGGTTGGGGACGCTCGATCGCTCGGGCAATTACTGCCGCCACCGTATCGGCTGAAGCCATCGGCACTGGAGAACGACCATCAATTAAATGCCCGGAACGCTTTTGGGCAACTTGCCAAAATTCTGTCTGAGTTTCCCCAGGACTCACCAAAACGACTTTAAATTGATGGCCCATCTCGCGGCGAGCAACGGTGAGTAGGGATGAAACCGCGCTTTTCGAGGCACTATAAACCCCGTAACCCGTGGGCAAAGCATAGGCAACGACAGAAGAAACACCGACAAAAACACCTTCGTGAAGATGGGGAGCGCTAGCTTGTAAGGTGTAGAGTAAGCCGAAGAGATTCACATCGAATAATTCTCGGGCTTCCTCCTCGCTGGTTGCCAAAATCGGCTTTGTAATGCCGAATCCGGCGTTGGCTACGGCGGCATCTAAACCCCCTAACCCAGCGAAATGATTGATCGCCTCGAATTGTTGGCGACGGTCGCGCACATCGAGAGGATAAAGGTAGGCCTTACCCCCCGCTGCCTGTACTTGTTGGGCAACCTGTTCTAGCTTATCTTGACGACGGGCTGCTAATCCTAAAATATGACCCTCTTGCGCTAATTTAATCGCTAAAGCTTGGCCAATGCCACTAGAAGCACCAGTGATGAAAATACGTCGCATAATTCCTCCTAAGATTGGATAATTGAACAAGAGCAGGGATATTTTTGATGAGAGAGAGAGAAAAGAAATCAGCTTTTTCTCGGGGGGTAAACATTGTCTGAACGGGGTAACTTACCCTAGAAAATATCTACACTTGCAAGGGAACTTTTTCCGCTTCCATTTCGGGAGATTTAGTATCTACTCCCTCGACTGTCCAAGGTTGAAGGGTATCCCCATACTGATACTCTTGAAAAGCCTGTCTCATTTCGGCGATCAATCGGCTTTCGCTGCCATGATTCCCAGTTAAACTATAGATGATATCTCCCAGACCAATGTAAATAGAGGTGGTCAATAATTTTGCCATTGTCCCCAGAGAACGGGGGTGGCAAACTTGGGACAGACCGCCACTTTTCCATTGCAGTTTTAGATACCAAATGGTCAGATAGAAGAAGGTTTTCTTCATGCTGGTAAATACGCTGGTTTGTTTTGGTTCATATTGGGCATTTTCGAGGGCGTGGGTATAACGCTTAGGGGTGTGATAGTTCCAAATCAGTTGATCACTACGGTAACAATCCATTAAGCCGATATTTTTCTTTTCGTCCACCAGTTGATCGAACTGATCGTGAATTTCATAAACTAGACTTCTGAGGGTTGTTTGGAAAGTTTGGACGAACTGGGGGATAAACTCTAAGTCTAAGTGCCATTTGCCCACAAAAATGGGGATCAAAATGCCAAACCAAATCATGTTTTCAAAGTAAATTCGCCAACTCATAATACTGGCATCTCCCAAGTGACGACTATGGTTATGCATAAAGAGATTAATCGAGTTGATCAGAGTCAGATTGAATTGATTGTAGGCTTGGCATTTTTCCGCCGCGTTGACTTCTCCGGCTAACTTGGCGCGAATAATCTCTGTAATACTATCGATCGCTGATACGATCATCGTCGATCCGAGAGAATAAAAAGCATCAAAAATACAAGCAGAATCGCCAATCACATACCAATTATCGGGAGAGTATAGGGTTTTACTGGTGTGAGCGAGCCTCGGCCAGTAGTGGAAATCAATATTCTCGGCACTGGTGACCAATTGATAGAGAATATTATGGTTTGCCTTGAGAAATTCATAGAATTTTTCCTTACTATTGAGGCTTTCACTGGAAATATAATCATGGTGGTGAATCACACCGATCGATAATTCCATTGTCTCTATATCAGTGGGAATCATCCATAACCAATGACCTTTACCAAACCAGTGATTGGTGGCGTAGTAATGACTACAGCTTGCTCCTGTGGGGTCGTAACCAGAATGAAAAATTGTTCGATCGACATTTTGAACCCGAACCCAAGCTGAACCAGTATTTACCCCATACAAATCCTTAGAATCGAAACTAATATTATTAGTTTTCTTGCCGATTAAAAATCTTCTTCCGGCCGCATCTACAAGATGCTTACCCTGTAACTCGATCGACTCGTTTGGTAATTTAACCTTAACGGTATGTAGTTGATCATTCGGGGTCAAATCGATATCCACTACCCGGCCATTATAAAAATCTGCGCCCATTTCCCGATTCATTTTCAGCAGATCGCGTTCAAATTTCGGGCGATTTAGTTGCGTCGAAGCTAAATCCGGTTGCCGATTTGCCCAGATATGAAAGTAATCATCGATGGTTTTTGTCTGATCATTGCGCTTGGGCCAGTGAAAATTCAGACCGTATTTCGGGGGATGATTTTCAATTAAATATTCGTACAATCCTAAATCTTTGCCAAAAAATAGTGTCGCTACTTCAACTGTAGATTCTCCTAATTTGAGATCCTTTTCTGTCCGATTTTCGGGACGAGGATCAATCATAGCGATCCGAATATTAGGAATTTTGAGCATTAGATGTCGAGCTTGACAAAGGCCAGCTAACCCGGCCCCCATAATAATTACATCGTAAGGGCGATTAGACATATTTTTCACGGTAACAACTCCTAGTATTTAAAAAACTTTGGTGGCTTGAATATAGCCGCTCAAGAGATAGGAAAAAACTGATTTAGGGAATACTTCAACTTCGCTAGATTTTTTTCTGGAAAGATTCGGCCAAGAAATTGAGCGATCGGCTCAGAAAGCGTCTTGAATAGTCGAAGGTAAAAAACTGGGTTGAAATTGGCCTTGTTGATCGGCAAGAAGCCAAATTACATCCTGTTCTCCCACGGCAAGTTTCTGGAAATTACCCGCCGCATCCTGACGGAAATACTCGAAACCTAAGGTCATTCCCCGTTCAAATACAGCCCTCAGTTGCATAGAAACGTGAATTTCTTCAAAAGGGAGAGCTTCTCGTAAATAGTCAATCTGACTACGAAGACAACGAAATTCTCCTCGTTGGCCAGAACGTCCATAGAATTCGGGGACTAGGGAGTAACCGAAACGATCACGTAAACGACCTTGCCAATCACTATAGATGGCGAAGTTAATATTTCCGATCGCATCCGTTTCTTCTAACGAGGTGAGAAAGGATTCTTGCCGGAGTAATTTTCCTTTCTCGCGGGGATAATGGCCGCGGTAGAGTTCCTTGCCCATGGAGAAAAGAGAAGGAACTGGCGAAGTTTGAATCGGTTCATAAAGACCCGCCATAAAATCCGCTAAAAACTGGGGCAGGGGGTGAATTTTTGAGCCTTGACTAGGAGAAATTTCTGTCCAAGTCATGGTTAAAGTACTATGGGCAATTTTTGCTCGTATCTCTTGCTCTGTCACCCGAAACCAGTCGTAACCAAAATTAACAGTTGATCCAGAAACTTCCTGCACCCAAAAATGAACTTCTACTTGATCCTGTAGTCCTAAATCTCCAAAAATCTCTACTTGGCTACGATTGGTTACCATTCCCCACCGTCCCGTTTTGAGATATTCCCCCAAGGTATGACGGATCGGTTGAATTGCCCGGTCTCGTACTTGTCCCATCCAGTGAAAGAAGTAGGAAAAATAAACATTTTGGCTAATGGTTGCCGTTTCCTTGTAACCCACAGGCCAGCGCCAGATTAGTTTTTGCAAGGGAGTGGAAACGGTGGTTTGGGGAGGGGAGGAAATGGGAGTTGAATTGACCACCACCGCTACCATTCTTTGAGGATTGCGGGTAAGTTTCACCGGAAAGGTAAGCACAGATAAAGACTGACCAGCAACGAGGCCTCGAAATAAAACATTTTCTCCGAGAGATCGTTCTAAAACTAAGTCGATGTCCATGGCTTGGGTAGCTTTCCGGAGAGCTTCTAGGGCGGCCCAGATGCGAGTTGCTGCCTGGTCGATCGATTCTACTCCTCGAGCGAGTAATTGTTGAAGTAGAAGTTCTCGTTTAAAACTCAGTAAAGCGATCCAATCTTGGGGACTTCGTTGAGTAATGGGGGCGATATCGCACCCTTGCCGACCATAACCGGAGACACACAGACAGAATTGCTCATCATGGGATAGGGAAACCCCGACATTTTCCACTCCCGCTCCTTGCAGTATCGGTTGACCTGATGTTAACCACTGAATTTCAGGAGTTTGAGGGAGTGGTAAACCATCAATCCCCGGGGGAAGAGTTGTTCCAGAAGTGATCGAATATAGCGGTGCTTTCATCGTTTTCCCTGGTTCCCAAGAATCAACGGCGGAAGTAATCGTATCTTGTCTGAATTTGCCCATCTTGAAACATTCTCCGAAACTAGGTGGAGAGAATGAGACGTTTTTCGCACCATTCTCCCGGAATGATTAGGAAGGATTGAGGAAATTTCCGACTGTTTTGGCGAATAAGGGAACTTCCTGTTGTCGGCGCTCACTGCTGGGTAAATTTTGTAAACCGGGTTGATAGGTGAGCGCTAGGGTTGGGGCATCGATCCCGAAGGCTTCGGCCGACTGTTTCAATTGTTCTTGTAATCGCCGTTCGTCCCGTTGACCAGGATTGGCGATTTCCTCCGCCGTGGGATTGTCGCCTCGATGTTCTAGAATCCTTAACTGATAACCTTCTAACGTTTCCAAAACCTGCCCCTGCTCGTTGACTGCCGTGACAGTGGTACGATACTCTTTGCCCTCGCGTCCTTCATTGATAGCTAGTCCAAAACAGGATTGGTTCCGGGGAATTTGGTATAGATCAATACGATCAATGCGGATGGGTAAACAGATATCTTGAGGGATAATCGGTTGTACTGATTGCAGAAGAGAGTCGCGATAGTAGGGATCACCGAGGAGGAACGGGCCATCGGCTCGATCGAAGGTTTCTTTTTCCGCTCGTTCGCCGCCTACTTGGGTGGAGAATAGGAATTCTTTCGAGTTGAGACGATAGACATTTTTCAGTCGTTGAAAACGGCTTCCTTGAAAGAGTAACCAACCGTAAAGATCCTGTTTGGGGTCAAGATCTAGGGGTCGATCGGGTACAGTTACCGTGGAGAGGGGAACTTCGGCGCTTTGATCGTCGAGAATCAAGGTGGCGGCAAAATGGGCGATGGTAAACCCTGTCCGTTCCGTACGGATTTCGGCGCGCACTTGTAGCGGCTCAAGAGGAGATTTCTTTTCGAGAACTCGCGCCCAAATTTCGATCTCTACTCCCTGTTCGGGATCGACAACGATCGGTCGCTCTAAGCGGATATCTTGCAGACGAAGCCGAGAAAATGCTGTTTTTTGGCTGACATAGAAGGCGGCCTGAGCCATCGCTTCTAAACCGAAGACAGTGGGGAAAAGATAGGAACCGTTATAGATATGATCCCGAACATAGGAGTCTTGAGTGAGGGTAAGACGGGTACGGAAACCCACTTCTACTCCCAATTCGATGGTGTGAATATTCTCGATAAATGAGAAAGAGGCGGGGGGTTCGTAACGATGGGTACGCCATGTATCAAAGCCCCGTCGCATGGTTTCCACGCCGCCCAATTTGGACGTGACCACTACTTGAGAATCGCCGGGATCTTTAAACATCAGTTCTAAGAATCGATTGACTCCATCTTCTGTGGGCATGGCCTCAATGCCCATCCGGTTGAGATTCCGAACCGTTCCCATGCGTGCCCCCATGCCCACTTCTGACCAGACGCTAAAGGCGATCGCCAAAACCGACGTTTCTGGGTGTCTTTCGCCAAAGTTGCGAAGTAGAAGGTCGAGGGATTCATTGGAAAAGCCATACCAAGTATTCCCGGGTAATCCCAAAACCGCACTAATGGAGGAGAATCCGACAAAAAGTCGCGGCGGCATTTCTTCTAAGGCTTCCATTAGGTTCAAAACGCCCAGGACTTTGGGGGCTACTTCCGATTTGGCCTCGCCGAGAGTGGAATTTTCCACCCGACGGGGTTTGTTTAACGCCGAACCATGAATCACACCGGTGATCGGGCCTAGCTCTTGGCGAACACGAGTAACTAGCTCTCGGACAGCGATCGCATCGGTGACATCACAGGAATAGTAACGACAGATCAGCCGTTCTTCCGCAAACGCCCGTAGGGTTTGGGCGATCTCGCGCGCACTAGCATCAAGGGGATCATCTTGGGGATGGGGAGAACGCCCCACAAGGGCGGTTTTGACTCCAGTGAGTCGAGCGAAAGCGATGGCACATTCGGCGGTAATTCCCTTCGCACCACCGGTAATCAATACCACGTCCTCCGTTGACCAAGATAGGGAACGGGAAGCGTATTGGGTGCGATCCTGTACTTTCGGGCGAGGAAGGCGACGGATCGATTGTTCATCGTAGCCCACGGCTAAATAGGCTTCTTTGCGTCCGATTTCACCAATGATGGTTTCGGTCAACGCGGGCGAGGGGTTTTGGTTGGGTAAATCGATCACCCGTACCTTCAGATCTGCCCGCTCTAAATGCAGACTAGCGGCAAAGCCCATCGTACCGCATTGTTCCAGATTGCTCATTCCGGGTAAACGACCGAAGTGACCTCCCCCGAATTGAAGATAGGCGACGGTGACATATTCCCGTTCTAATTGCTTGGCACTGAGGGGAGTGGCGATCGCTCTAAGGCGAGACATAGCTCGTAGTAATCGCGCCGAGGAATCGCCATCCCCTCGCGCTTTTTGCGGCAAAATTCCCAAGAAGTGCGTATATTTCGGGTTTTGAATCCCTCCTTGCCAGGCCATTTCTTCGTAGGTGATCTTCTCGACCATCGCACCCTTGTCTTGCCAGTGCTTCTCCAGCATCTGCACCCAATCCGTTTCTTCCGATTCCGCGACGATGAGAATGCGCGCTTCTGGCCAATTGTCGTAAGCAAATAAATTGGCGGTTTCCCAGTTTTCTCTTTCCTCTGCCGGCAGCTCGATCGCTTCTTCGGGGGAATATTCTACTACGAAGTTACGAACCCAAGGAGAAGAGCTAGAAGCTAGAGAGGGAGCGGTTGGGACGGGTGAAGGATTGTCCGTCCCGAGCGATTGACTATGTTTGGCTAAAATCTCAGCGATTTCGCTCAAGGGGGCATTCGCAAACTGAGCGGGGTCGAGCTGGCCGGCAACGCCCAACTGTTTCGCCGCTTCCGCTACTAATTCTGCGGTTTTAATGGAGTCTAAGTTCAGGTCATCCAGTAAGCGCGATTGTAGGGACAAACTATCGATCGGAAACCCCGTTTTTCCGGCAACTAATTCTAGCAAGAGGCGAGAAATCGTTTGCACATCCTTTCTAGATTCTGTAGTTACCACTGGATTCGGGGTAGAAGGCTCCATTGAGGTAGGCATCACTTCTCGCACGGCTTCGAGAATTTCTTGAAGAGATGCGTTCGCTAGAGTGGTCGGATCCACTTTTCCCGCTACGCTGCACTCCTTGGCAAAATCCGCGATTAATTCCCCTCCCTTAATAGAATCCAAATTTAAATCATCTAGCAGTCTTGCTCCTAGGTGAATAGTATTTTCGGGAAATCCCGTTTTCCGCGCTACTAAAACAATTAATTGGGTTTCTAAATTGGCAGGAGGTTGGCTGGCCACGGTGGGTACAGATTTCGCGGGAGCAGCATCGACCATAACCGGTGGTTTTATTGTAGGATTCTCTAGGGTCGGAGCCGAGAAAGAATGGGTCGGACTTTTCCCATTGTTCGGGATATCTGAAGGCTTAAAGTTACTGCCTAGAGACTGTAAATCGGCGCGGATTACTTGAGCGAGAAAGGAACCCCTTTGCTGAAAATAAGCTGAGAGAATTGTCAAAATTCTCTCATTCATTTGTTCGTTGGGAGAAAGTTTTTCGTGAGTCATGGTATCATCCAGCGAATAGGTTTACAGGAAAGAGAGGTTTTCTAAATCAGCCCGAATTAATTCGGCTAAAAATGAGCTTCGTTGCGAAAAATAATGACTGAGAAGGTCGCTCATTTCCTCTGTGGATAAAGCAGGTAAGTTCTCTAGAGAAGCTGATTTAGATGTGGTTTGAAGTGGAAAAGGGATGATTTGATCGAGTTCCTCACGCTCGAAATCGAAGGAACGCTCACAAGGATTATCAATGAACAGGCGTTCTGACGCTGGAATAAATGGACGAATCAACCGATTTTCGTAGAAAAAATTCCAATTAATACCAGTTCCTTGCACAAATATCGCCGCAATTGCTGTATTCAGATCTCGTGTATTACCCACTTGAGATTCTAGGGGCAAACAGAGGGGAACTTCAGCGATTTCCGCGGTCAATCCCGAAAGAACTTTTCCTGGACCCACCTCCAATAAGAAGTCACATTGACGAGCAATCTGTTGGTATAGAGAAATAAAATCAACTTGTGCAGTAATTTGGTCAGCGAAGTGTTCTGATAGAGAAATTACTTGGGAAACTTGCTGTCCTGTTTTACTAGATCCTAACCACAACTTCGGCGTTGGATATTCCGCAAAAGAGCAAGTTTGGCGAAGTTTTTCCGCCGCCGCAGCCACCATTTGCGAGTGAAAAGCGTTAGCGACGGGTAATTTTTTTCCTTGAATCCCTCGCACCAAAGCCCTTTCAAGAACCGCCAAAACATTATCGACCTCACCCGAAATCACTGTTTGCCTGGGGCTATTTAAATTGGCGATTGTCACATATCCCGCGACTCCTCGTAGTAACTCTTCCGCTTGAGAACGGGAACAAGCTAAACTGGCCATTGTCCCTGTAGTGGAACTACTCTCCGTCATCACCTGTCCCCGGAGGGCGGCGAAACAAAGTAAAGTTTTTTCGTCATAGCAATCCGCCGCTTGGAAGGCCGTTAATTCTCCTAAACTATGACCGCCCACAGCCACCGGTTTAATTCCTAATCGCTGTAAGTATTTCTGCCATAGTAAGGACACAAAACAAACCGTTTGTGGGGCGATTTGGGTCAAGGCTTGGAACCAATTTTCCACCTCTTCGCGATTGATGGCTCGATCGAGAGGACGGTAGATCACCGGACCGATCGGCACAAATCCCGCTTCTTGCAACCATTGATCGGCTTGGGAGAGAAAATCCTGCGCCCAGGGGTAACGTTCCACCAACATCCGCGCCATATTTAAACGTTGCGAACCTTGGCCGGGGAAGAGAAAGCCGATTTTGGTTCGTTGCACCTTTTCGGCTAACCAAAGATCCTTTTGGGGAGAGACGCGCATTTCTCCGCTTCTAAGGGGGGACTCTGTGAGCAGTAGGGAGAGGCGATCGAGTCCCGTGGATAATTCCCCGGGAGTTGCTGCGATCAGGGCGGCCCTCGTAGAGCAGTGTTCAGGTAATTCTTGCGCCAATTTAGCCGCTAAATCGGGCATTTCTGCCAAACTCATGCCTTCTACTCGCGGTTTCAGCTTTTCGACGATTTTGAACAGGTCTGTCGTTGAATTCGCCCCAAAAACAAATAACTCTGTATCTTGGTTGGACACGAATAAAGCCCGTTCGGCTATGCCAGATTTGAGACGAGTTGTCGCCGGATCGCCGGAAGAAAGGGTCACATGGGAGTTAATGCCCCCAAAACCCATCGCCGACACTCCCGCCCGTAAAATCTCCGTTTCTGGGTAGACTTCCCCTAGTTGCACTGGATATAAACATTGGGCGCTCTCCTCGAAAACGGGATTCGGTTCTTGACAGTTAACGGTAGGGGGAACGATCCGCTGATTAACCGCCATGACCGCTTTAATGAAACCCCCGATCCCGGCCGCCGCTTTCGTATGACCAACTAGGGATTTAAAAGAAGTCATGCCACAGGAACGAGGGGGGGCAGGTTTCGAGGCGTTCATGGCTAGGGCTACCCCTTCAATTTCAGCCCGATCGCCTACGGGGGTTCCGGTTCCATGTCCTTCAATAAAATGAAGAGACTGGGGACTATAACCGGCTTTTTCGTAAGCTCTTAATAGGGCTTTGGACTGTCCCACCTTAGAGGGTGCGGTAATGCCTCCTTTGCCGTCGGAGGACAACGCCCAGCCGTCCAACAGGGCATAAATGTAGTCGCCATTGGCCTGTGCGTCGGCTAATCGTTTGAGAACGACAAAACCAGCTCCCTCCCCAGGGATAAAGCCACTGGCACGGCGATCATAAACCCTCATATCCTGAGCCGTCAGTGCGCCGGTTTTGGCGAAACCAATTAATTCAAAGGTATCGAGACTGATATCAATGCCACCGGCTAAGGCCATGTCTAAATCGCCATTACTTAAAGCGTTGGCGGCAGTGACAACGGCGATTAGGGAGGAGGAACAAGCACCATCGACCGTATAACCACCACCGTCAAAATTAAAAAAGTTACAGATTCGTCCGGCTATGGTGTTGGACAGTCCCCCAGCTAGGGTATCTTCGGTAATGGGTGGGAAAACGGATTTATAGAATTTCTCCATTGTTTCGAGAAGTTCTTCCACAATTGTTCCAGACAGTCCTTTGACTTCGGCAGCAGCCCGCAAGGCTCTTCGTACGTAGGGCCAACGTAACCGCATCACATTCGAGCGAGTATGTTCTCCAGTTAAGGAATTGCCGAGAATGACCCCGGTTTTTTGGGTGGGAACGGTATCTCGACGATACCCAGCATCTTCGAGCGCTTTGTCGGCTATTTCTAAGGCTAACCAATGCACGATGTCGGTTCCATCGACCGTTTTTTTGGGAACTCGACGATTAATCCAGTCGAATTGAAAGCCATCAATGAAGGCCCCGCGTGTTCCGTAGGTTTTATCGGGAGTGGCGGGATCGGGATCATAATATTCCGAGAGTGGTAAACGTTGATCGGGAAACTGGCGAAATGGCATTTTTTTCCTTGTTTTGAGGACAATATTTGAGTAGAATTTGCCATCTCAAGTGTTAAGCCAAACTCGGACAAATGGGTCGAGTTCGTAACTATTCTGATTGATTGGTATCAATTGAAATGCATACACAGCGAGTTTGTCACAAAATTGGCCAATTGTTAATGGCGTTTGAGATGCTCTCACCCTGGTATATGAGCCAATTTACAGGGTAATCGCACGTTCTTTTGTATAAAATCACACATTCCGCACCCTCAACTGTCACATAAGCTGTACCCCTCCAGAGACTTGAGTAAAAATACTTAGCTGGTGAAGGTTTTCTCGGCACCAGCTAGGGGGGTCTTGAAACCCCTAATTATGAAAAAAATTGAAAGCCATCAATGAAGGCCCCGCGTGTTCCGTAGGTTTTATCGGGAGTGGCGGGATCGGGATCATAATATTCCGAGAGTGGTAAACGTTGATCGGGAAACTGGCGAAATGGCGATTTTATCGCTTTGAGTTTTCGGCATTTTTTTCCTTGTTTTGAGGACAATAATTGTGTTTGATAACTATCTGGTTATCCTAGGAGCGGGGGAACCCAGCCAGGTCTTTTTTCGGTATTTCCCGAAAGCTTATGATTTATTGTCATTTAGCAGTTACAACTGTCTCATTGGCACTCAAGATAACCTTGATAAAATCACGGTATATAAGCCAAGGTATTCAGTTATTCAAAGGATTTTCCAGAGAAATGTTAAAGGGAAAACTTTAGCATCTACTCTGTAGTTGTAACTTGTTCACAAGCAGAAGTGTTGAATCCTGCAATAAAACTTCACAAAACCAGTATTTTACAGTGCTAAATTAGATTCGCTATTGAGAATGGAGTCAATAATCAGTCCTTTTTGGTATTATCAGAGCGAATACATAACTTGGTCATGATCTTCAAAATCTTAACATTCAACACTTCTGGTTCACAAGTATATGGGTAAGTTTCAGCAGTGACAATCGAAGTTTAGGATGTTAAGCAAGAAGATAAGCTGCTCTTCTCGACTTTGTGTGATCATCAGTGCTGATCATTCGTAGGAGTCTTGGCGACGGCAAGGCTTTGAAGAGTCAATTCGGGAGCATCTCATTTATGCAAGTGAGTCATTATACTTGTCCCTAAAACTGGTTTCTAGCAAGGCTTTCAAAATAGCTTGACATAAAACCTGATTTGGGGGTTACAAAGGTGAGATGCTCCCTTTGAAGATTGGAAGAGTATATTTCTGGAAAATTATCCCTATTCTTCTTCCTTCCACACAGAAACGAGGAGAGCCGATAAGCAGTAGATGCGTTTGGGAGTTTACCTCTTTCTAATGGTTATCTCTCATCAAGAACCTTACTGCTAAGTAGTCGGACATAAATTCTGTTGTCTATCTTAAGAAATGTAAATTGCCGCAATTCTTACTGACGACCGACGACCGGCTACTGACTCCTTACCCCACAGTTAACTTTACTTTTGTCCAACTACTTATTTAGGGTTTGCTGAATAAATCGTAACTGCCGAGGTAGAGAAAAAAGGCGTTAGAATGTCAACCATGACTTACGAAGAACAAGCCAACAGAATTAAAGCATTAGAGAAGGAAAATCAAGCTCTGCGGGAAAAGATAGCCGAGCTGGAGAGGAGACTGGGATTAAATACTCAGAATAGTTCTCAGCCCCCTCAACAGACGGACTTAAGAAGGAACAAGGAACAAACAAGTTTTTACTCAAGTTCTCAAGGGGGAAGTTCTGGTTTTTTCCTAATTTGTCAAGACCTCGGTAGTTACGTTACTTTTTACTTTTATAAAAGGGTTTTTTGACTACGGTAGCGGGGTGGTTGCTGCCGCGGATTTCCACTTTGATCGCCTGTCCGATCGAGGCGAAAGGTGTGGGAAGATAGGCTAAAGCGATCGCTGTGTTTAAAGTTGGTGATAAAGTGCCACTGGTGACTTTACCCACCACTTCCCCAGCGAATACTACTGGATAATCGTGACGCGCGATATGTTTGCCGGACATCTGCAATCCCACCAAGCGCCGATTGACACCATTAAGTTTTTGGTCTTCGAGGACATTGCGACCGATAAAATCGCCTTTTTCTGGCAGATGAACCAACCAATTTAAGCCAGCCTCTAGGGGACTCGTGCTATCGTCGATATCCTGTCCATAAAGGGCTAAAGCTGCCTCTAAACGCAGGGTATCCCGGGCCCCCAAACCGCAGGGAGTCACCCCTAAATTTAAGAATTCTGTCCAAAGTTGCTGTCCGATTTCAGGAGGGGCCATAATTTCAAACCCATCTTCTCCTGTGTAACCGGTCCTAGCGATAAAAACTTTTTCCCCGAAAAGCTGGCTTTCCCAGTGATTAAATAGGCCAAAATCGCTTAATTTTTCCCCGATCAAGGGCTGTAAAATTGTCGCTGCCTTTGGTCCTTGCAGGGCAATTAAGACCCTTTCTCGCGATAAATCCTTTAATTTGACCCCCGAACCCTCTAAATTGCCTAAAATCCATTCTCGATCTTTATCGGTGGTTGAGGCATTAACAATTAATACGCCTTGGCTTTCGCTTTGGTAGTAAAAGATAATATCATCGATTATGCCACCGTCTGGGTTAAGTAAAACGCTATATTGTGCTTTTCCTGCTCTTAAACGGGCTAAATTAGAGGGAACTAGGGTTTGGAGAGATTGAACCAGATTATCGCCAGTTAAGATAAATTTGCCCATGTGGGAAATGTCAAACATCCCCACACCATTGCGGACAGCATTATGTTCGATTTTTAAGCCGCTAAACTGTATCGGCATCTCCCAACCCGCAAAAGGGGTAAATTTGCTGGTTTGTTGGGCAATTAGGTCGTATAAAGGGGTACGAATAGCGGGGGAAGTTGCTTCTTGGTTAGCCACGGTGATCTCGATCGAATGGTTTTCTGCCTAGAGTAGCATAGCAGTTATCAGTTATCAGTGATCAGTTATCAGTTATCAGTAACCAGTAAACAGTAAATAAGTAGGTAGGCGTTAAAAATTATCAGACACCACCCTTATCAAGGGGGACTAAGGGTAGGGTTGATTCATGAATCAACCCTACTATGAATCAAGCCTAGGACTAAGGGGGGATCGAACCTAAAATCCATTTTTAATTTAATTATAACCAGCTACTTAGTAAACAGTAAACAGTGATCAATCATACTAAATCCGTTGAGTACAGGCTAGTTATGCGGAGAAGCAGTCATGCAAGAGGCACTCATGCAAAGGGGAATAAATAATCAGTTTTTAATAACTGGATTTAGTATCACTATCCACTGATAACTGATAACAAAGGCCGAAACTAAAACCTAATTTGTTAAGCTAAAAGCTTTGATCTACTTAGTTTATAACCTTCTTTTTAGGTAGGAGAATTGCCAGATTCTTTCTTTTGCCCCTTGCTTTCAGAAGCTGATTACTGATTACTGTTCACTGATAACTGAAAAAGTTCCCCACTTCATAATTCATAATTGATAATTCATAATTCCCACTCCCTTAACCTTTCTCGCACTCTGTCAATGGGAATTGCGAAACCGCAGCCCAATCTAACGGCATTTTCTAGGGGTTTAGGAGTGGAGGGATTATCACAAAATAAACTCGCTTGAGAAATCACTCCCACCACTTGATTTTTATCGTTTAAAACTGGACTTCCCGACTGTCCAGAAACGACAAACATGGACAAACTTAAGGATTTTTCGTTATTATCATTAACCGTGCCTTTGCTGACAGTCCAATCTTTTTGATTAAAAGGATTACCGATCGAGATTACCGGTTGATTAGGGGCAATTGGTAGGGGCGCTAAAGCTAAAGGTTTTAAATCTGGGGGAGGATTTTTTACCTCTAATACTGCTAAATCGAGCCAGTCGTTAGGGGGGGTAATGTGGAGAATTTTAGCTTTTGAACGCTTGCGTATTTTTCCCTGGGGTGGTTGACTATAATACTCGACAAAAATGCGGGCCCCTGCATCGACTTCTTGACGGGAATTCGTCACCACATGACGGTTAGTCACGATCCAAGCTCTATCTTGATCTCGTTTTAATAACCAACCAGTGCCGATCCCATTGTTATTTTTGCCGCGCACGACAATTTTAACAATTGAGCGTTTTAAATTCACCAGAGGATCACTCTTAACACTGGGAATTATCTCTGGCATTTTTAATAATTCGGGATTGTCGTGAATTAATCGCCCCCGTTGGATTTCCTGTAAAATAAATCTAGCTTCTGATAAATTGGGATCGATTTCTACGGCTTGCCGACACCAATTTAAACCCTCATCGATCTGACCGCTATTGATATAGGTATAACAAAGATTTTCGTAAATATTAGCATTTTTGGGGCTAATTTGGCGTGCCTGTTGAAAAACTGCCATCGCTTCCCCTAGTTTTCCCTGTTCCGCTAAAGCTTTGCCTAGATAATTATAAATATCCCCATCTTTAGGGGCGTAAATTAAAGCCTGTCGATATATTTGCTCTGCTTGCTGCCATTTTCCCTGTTTTCCTAGGGCTTCTCCTAATTTTTTGTAGATTTCACCCTGACTAGGTATCAATTCTAGAGCTTGCTCATAGGCATAACTGGCCTCTTGCCAGAGTTGCTGTTCACTGTAGGCCTTTCCCAGATAAAAATAGGCTTTTCCCTGACTAGGATCGAGAAAAACCGCTGCTTGCAGAGCTTTCGCCGCCTCATCCCAACGTTGTAAGCTATAGAGGGCTTTTCCTAGCTGAAATTGCCCTTTAAAAGTTGGTTTAATCATAATTGCTTTTTGGTAAGCATCGATCGCCTCCGACCATTTTTCCTCTTGCGCGAAGATATCTCCCAAAGCTACTAAATGATTACTTAGGGAGGGTTCCATCGGTGGTTTATCGTTAACTATAAAGCCACGATTATATGCTTGTAAGGCTTCAGAATAGCGTTTTTGACTTTGTAAGACCTGAGCGATTTTTATATGGGCTTGGACTGAATTTTCGTGAAAAGATAAAACTGTTCGGTAGGCAGACAGAGCCGATTCCTTCTCCCCCGCGGCCAAAAGTTGATCTCCTTGCCAGAGATAAGCCAAGGCAATAAGATAAAAAATAGCAAAGGGAGTGCCAGCGATAAAGGCAATAATTACAAATATTTGCCAGGATTTGCCAGAATAGCGGCGACCGATTTTAATATCTTTTCTTTTCATTTCTTGGTTAGGATAGACAACAGGCCAGAGGTGGTTCGATAATCGACCTAGACCAATTTAGATGCGCGGGCCGCTTATACATATTTTTCCCCTTTCCTGTTGCCCTTTCCGCAGTTCTAGCCCTCCTTCTTTCTGGGGTGTGGATGTAATTTTGTCCAACTACTTACCGATTACTGCTGCAAGCGCTGGGTAGGATTAACATAGCGTCACCGAAGGAATAGAAACGGAAACGCTCTTGGATAGCTGCTTGATACAATGCCAATAGTCTTTCCCGTCCGACTAAGGCACTGACTAACATCATCAAACTGGACTTGGGTAGGTGAAAATTAGTGATCATGCCGTCGATAACTCGCCATTGATAACCCGGATAGACAAATAAATTCGTTTTTCCCTGAAAAGCGGTTAATTTCTCGCTCTTAGTTTCTTTAATTGCCCCTTCCAAGGCGCGAGCTACCGTGGTCCCCACGGCGATAACCCGGCCACCTCTAGCCTTTGTTTGGGCGATTTTTTCGGCAGTTTCGGCGGAAATCTGCAAAAATTCTTGGTGCATTAGGTGTTCTGTAATATTTTCCACTTCCACGGGGCGAAAGGTTCCCACTCCCACATGAAGGGTGATATAGGTGGTATCTATACCCTTCTGGGCGAGCTTATGGAATAATTCGGGAGTAAAATGTAATCCGGCCGTGGGAGCGGCCACAGAACCCTGTTTATCAGCGTAAACTGTTTGATAACGGTCTTCTTCCGCCTCCGATTCGGTGACGTAGGGGGGGAAAGGAATATGACCGTACTCCTCCAACATATCCCAAAAACTGCGTCCGGGATGACGTTGAAATTGCAGCAGACGACCAGCAGTGTTCAGATCTCGGTCGATTACTTTCGCTAACCATAATTTTTCTTTGTCTTCCGTCGGCCCTGTTTTCGGATAAAAAAGGACTTCTGAACCGACTTTAAAGCGTTTTCCCGGTTTCACCAGAGATAACCAAAGATGGTCATCTTGTTCTTCTAATAGTAATATTTCTACGGGGGCGCCCGTGGTTTTACGTCCAAATAAACGGGCCGGAATCACGCGAGTATCGTTGAAAACCAGCAAATCCCCCGACTCTAACCAAGTGGGTAAATCCCGAAAAATAGCCACATTATGACTATTGGGAGAATCTACCACCAAAAGACGGGAACTGTCTCGGGTTTCTGCGGGATTTTGGGCAATTAACTCCGGAGGAAGGTGATAATCGTAGCTGGAGAGTAATTGATCGGGGGTCATCGTCATTGTCATCATAAAAATCTTCGCAAAAGTTGGGTAATTCTACCCAGGCGAACTTCACTGAATCGGGGATTTCTCCCCTTGGTATCGAGAACGGTTTATCGTCAGACTTAGAGATATAACACTAATCGTGACTATTAGCCAATAGCCCGGCGGCCACTATGGACTATCTCTATTTTCTTGCTAATGCTAGTTTAACGCTACGAGTCACCGAATACCTGCGATCGATGACTCATCTGCCTTCCTCCGTGATGACGGTTATCCATCAGATTAACGGTTGGGTGGTCAAGGTAAAGTTTAATCAAATGCTCACTCCTTGCCAACACGGTGATTTTCGCGCCTACATGAATGAGTTAGGGATTACCTATCAACCGGAAATGCGTCTCCAGATGGTTTTTTGGAGTTTGGAAACGGGACAATCTCCTATTGATGTCATGCGTCGTTATCAAGTGGCGATCGTGTCCCATGGTACCCCGGATCAGCAAGATATAGAGGCTTTTCGTCAACAATTTACTAAGGGTTTAGGATACTGTCCGGAAACTCTGGCCTAGGGTTTATTTTCTCTCGGGATGCTCTTCGAGGGAATAAAGCTGCTGCGTCACTTTCCCGCAGAAAAAATAGTTTTCTGGTAAAGAAATATTTAAAATCGATTAATTTGGCATCATTTATGATCTAGGGGTTAGCCCCCTGTTCAAAGGGTAGCTGAATATTTAATCCGAAGGAATTTTCCCGTCCAGCATCTTCATTCCCTGCTTGCATGATGCCACCCCCAGCGCCAGTTAACACCATAAAACCGTATTGACTGATACAGCGTGCGAAGTCCACTGCCAGACGGTATTCACTGCTGTGGGGTTTGATGCGTGCCGAGCCAAAAATGGTAAGTTTACGAATGTGACGGTAGGGGTAAAATAGTTACTAATTCTGTACGCAAATATTGCATCTAGAATTAGCTTTGTACGCTTTGACCCGTACTGGGTTAACTACGAACCTCTCTATCGGATTCCCGCTAAAGGCGGCCTC
>NZ_JAJTDH010000087.1:0-15350 GCF_021300285.1 Microcystis sp. 49638_E5
AGCTAAATAGATTTGTCTGTCTTTAAATTTAAAAGCAGACTTGGTAAATTCGGCACTTGCTCCCTGATGTTTTTTCTTAAAGTTAGGATACTTAGTCCGACCAGCAAAGAAATTAGTAAAAGCTGTTTGTAAATGTCTTAACCCTTGTTGTAAAGGTACACAGCTTACCTCATTGAGAAAGTCTAATTCTTCTTGCTTTTTCCAATCGGTTAGCATTGAAGAAGTTTGAGCATATCCTACTCTTTCTTGTCTTTCATGCCAAGCTTGTGTTCGTTCGTGGAGAGCTTTGTTGTAAACTAATCTTACACAGCCCAATGTGCGCCGCAATAGCGACTCTTGTTCTGGTGTCGGGTAAAATCGGTAAGAATAGGCTTTTTCCATACCTCACATTTTAGCATATATTTCGTAAATGTGCTAATATTTAACAGTAAAGCCGCCGTAAAACGGCGGGGTTTCAGACCCAAATTTTCGATGAGGAGCAAACAAACCCCGAAAGCCCTTGTCTTTAAGAGTATTCATGGTTTCTTTGGCAGCATACCAACTATCTCCTGTGACTGTCTCTGGTTTCAATCCCCAAGCTTTTACTTCGTCCAACATTTCTAAGAAATATTCATGTTTTGTCTGACCCTCCTGTTTATTAACGATTCAATAATTAACGGGAACTGACCTTCCTTTACAATCGGTATAATATCAGGTAACTACGTTAATACCTTTGACTACTTTTTTGTGTTTACCACCAGTAAAAGTAATCGATTAACTCAGCTTTAGCTGGGTGACTATAAGGCTTGTCAATTACCATATCGTCTGTACTGATTGTTCCTCCTTCAAGTTCGATTTGAGGAGCCACTTCATCCAACAAATCCTTGGGTGTATAGTTCTCTCGCCACAAGAAACGATTGACACTGTCATGAGATAAATTGCCCAGAATTTGAGCCAAACGAACACAGCTTATATATTTAGGTTCGCCGAGCAAAAATAGGGTGTAAATAGCCAGATTACATTGAGCAGTTGTTGGCTTCGTAATGTTTCTCATCAGTTGTTCTGTTATAAGAGATGCCCTTCTGTCAGGAAATCAAATCGGAGAGGGTTTTGTCAAGAGTCGAGAGAGAAATTGTATCTAAGACTAACAAAATTATACCACCCACATTTAAGCCTTTTTGTCAATGCGTAAGTTCTATGCTTGCAGAAACGGTATCGTTACATTTTGTGTCGTATTCAAGCAATTCATACAGACTCAATCAATTCATACAGTAAATCAAACAACCACCCGTTACAGTAATACCAGAAGCAGAATTGTTAGCTCAACTTAGGTAAGCAGTTCTCAAATCCAACAAATTCAATAAGGAGAGCATCATGAGCTTAAAAGATAGAACCGAGGCAACCGCCAAAAATATCGAAGGTAAAGTTCAAGAAGCAGTAGGAGATCTGACTGGCGATCCCAAAGCTCAGGCAGAGGGCAAGGAAAAACAGGCAGAGGCAAAAGTTCGTCACACTATCGAAGATGTGAAAGATGAAGTCAAAAAAATCATTGATTAGTAGGTCGTTTGTCACAGCAACCGCCATTCAGACAAATGATTGAAACCAGGCTTTCATCGGAACTCTTCCTCAAAAAATGGTTTCTTTCGAGACAGGTGAAACACTAGGACAAGGCGGCGTAAATAAACCCAATATTACCAGATATCTAGCTTCTCAAAGAAGTCGAAGATCTCTCCCTCGGTAAACTTACGCCGTCAAAGACTAGAAAAATCTTTCTCGAAAGGATCTAGACAGTAGTTGTTCATCATCCATGTATCATCGATTCATCAAATTCTTTTGGGGAGTTAAAATGATGTCACTTCAACAGATTCGTCGCTTTTTTGTCACCATTATTTTAACTATAATGCTGGCAATTACTATAGCTTTTGATTTTGGAACTACAAATAGTTGGGCTGCAACTTTACCCACCCAATCGCAGACTCAAATCGCAAGCATGAATCGAGCCAAGGCAGTTACGAAAAATATTGAAGGCAAAGCTCAAGAAGCGATTGGCAACATGACAGGCGATCCCAAAGATCAGATGATGGGAAAAGCCAAGCAAGTCGAAAGTCAGGCTCGTAACGCAGCAGAAGATATAAAAGACCAGATGAAGTTAAAAGGGAGGGCAAAAGCAGTCACAAAGAACATTGAAGGCAAAGCTCAAGAAGCGATAGGTAAAGCTACTGGCAACCGCCAAGATCAAGTTGCTGGAAAAGCTAAACAAGTCGAAAGCCAAGTTCGCAATGCAGTAGAAGACGTAAAAGATACGGTTCAAGATATACTCAATTAAGGATCGGTGACTGAATTTTCATTACTTTTCTCTAAATCAAGGAGGGAAATATGTTCGATCTCGTTTGGACTGCCGTTGTTATACTTTTCATCCTCTGGGTGTTAGGATTCTCCATTAACATTGGCGGCGGCTTAATCCACCTGCTTTTGGTTTTGGTGCTGATTGGCGTTGTCTACAACTTGTTCATGAGGCGACGGTAATTGTTCATTCTCGAACACAGAAAGGGTCAAAAAATCGGGAAAAAGCAAGAATCAAAGTAGCTAAGATTCAGGCTCGAATCACCGATGGCAGAAAAGACCATTTACATAAGCTAACCACTCAATTAGTTCGTGAAAACCAAACGATTGTAGTTGAGAATTTAGCGGTAAAAAACCTGGTAAAAAACCCCAAGGTAAGCGCATCTTAACAATCCTTGACAAAATGAACTTTATGTGAGTTGCTTGCCCACGATTCAGGCATATTTGAGGAGAATTTGCCATCTCAATTGTTAAGCAAAAATCGACCCATTTGGTCGATTTCGTAACTATTCTGATTGAGTGGTATCACTTGAAATGCCCACGCGGATGACAAAATTGGCCAATTGTCAATAGCGTTTGAGATGCTCTCACCCTGTAAAAAACCCGAAACTAGCTCAAGCTATATCAGATGTTAGTTGGGGAGAAATCACTCGACAATGAGCCTATAAATGCCGTTGGTATGGGAGAAACTATCGGGAAATAGATATAGCATTTCTGATTCACACGAGGTACATTCCCGAGCCTGAACAGCTTAATCAGTAAAGGTTTAACTGTGCCGCACAGATGCGAGAAACGCTATAGATGGTTTCCTAGTTCAAAACGGTGCAATAATTGTGGGCATATCGTTGAGAAAATGCCGTTAAGTGTCCGAGAATGGGAGTGTCCTGAATGTGGAACTTGCCATGAAAGGGATGTTAACGCCAGTAAAAACATTTTGGCCGCAGGGCTTGCGGTATCAGTCTGGGTCGCGAGTGTCAGACCCGAACAGAGTGAGTCTGTGAAGGCAACTGCTAAGAAGCAGAAACCTAGATCGTGAGGTCTAGGAATCACCGTCCCTTTTAGGGCGGTGAGGATGTCAATCCCACCCCCTAAATCCCCCTTAAGGGGTAATTCTATCGTCTCCCCTGAAAGGGGAGATAAGAGAGGGGTGGGGACTGAGGGGGGTGGGGGCTGCTTTGCTCAACCGAACGGTATTGGGTAGGGGAGGTGTGAACGATCATAATTTAATTTTATGTTGTTGTGCTGTTTAGTTATTCAAGGAGTTTTTGTATGGAATCCACAAAAGAGCGCGGGCAATTAATCATCATTGGTGGAGCAGAAGACAAAGAAGGAGATTGTCAAATCTTGCGAGAGTTTGTTCGCTGTGCTGGCGGGACTAAAGCTAAAATTGCCGTGTTAACGGCGGCAACAAGTGAGCCTCGTTCGGCTGGAGAAACCTATACCCGAGTGTTTGAGCGACTCGGTGTCGAGGATGTGCGTGTCCTCGATACCATTCACAGGGAAGATGCCGACGATCCAGAAAACCTGAAAATCATTGAGGAAGCCACAGGAGCGTTTTTTACCGGGGGAGATCAAGCCCTAATCATTGAACACATCAAGGGAACTCAGCTATATTGAAGGAGACTCCGAAACCAACGCACGCATGGATGCCATAGAGATGGGTCCGGGAATGGGATTTCTGCACTCAGTGGTGATCGATCAGCATTTTGCCCAGCGCGGACGGCTAGGTCGCCTGATTTCCGCTCTCTTACAGCAGCCAGCTAACTTAGGCTTTGGCATTGACGAAGATACAGCAGTAGTTGTGGACGGTGACGAATTTAAAGTGCTGGGGCGTGGGGCTATAACAGTTGTCGATGAATCAGAAGCAACTTATGATAATTTAGACGAACTGCTCAAAGATGAAGCGATGGCAGTGTGTGGAGTCAGGTTGCACATCTTACCTCAAGGATTCCGCTTTAACTTGAAAACTCGCAAGCCCGTTTTCTCTCGATCAATAGAGTTAAGGGATAGCAATCCTAAAAAGGAGGCAGAAGTTGAAAGGGAGTAGGTCGGAGGGAACAATCAGTGGTGGCTTGTACCCGCCACTGATTGGAGAATTTATTTAAATCAGAAAAATATTGACTCTGAGGTCTAAGAATGAATCACGATCGGGATGATGAAACCAATCTTGAGCGGCGACGAGAACTGCTACATGATGAAGAGGCTTTTCGACTTGATCAAGAAGAGAAACGCCTGCGATCTGCCAGACGAAGTAATACCTTAAATTGGATAATTAATAGCATTTTCGGGCTGGCAGGAATAGTGCAAATACCACTGGTAATGAGGTTCTTGCTGCGTTTGTTTGGTGCGAACCCACAAAATCAATTTGCTCAGTTGATTAATCATCTATCTGCACCTTTCATTGAGCCATTTTCCACCTTATTCATTAGCCCTGCTTCATCTGGTGGAGCAAACATATTTGATGTTAATATTGTGATTGCGATCATAGCCTATGCTCTCTTGAGCTATACTTTGCACGGCTATAACTTGCATTTTTTCCTCAAATCACTCTAGTATTAGATAATGCCCGCTATCAAAAATGTAAAATTGTTGAATAATTGGCTCTTTCTTTGTCAATAGAATTACTCTATCTGCCGTCTTATTGCCTAATCTAAATTTAATTGAAAGCCTGTGGAAATTTGTCAAAAAGAAATGTTTATATGGTAAATATTATGAAAACTTTTCCGACTTTTCTTCAACTATTTATGAATGTCTGAATGATGCCCATCTGAAACATAAAAAAGAACTGGATTCCTTGCTCACTCTAGGATTTCAGAAGTTTAATAAATCTCAGATTATGAACGGCTAAAGTATATCAGTCATCAGTCATCAGTAATCAGATGTGAGTTTTCAGTTCACAAGGGCCGAATCTAAAACCTCATTGGTTAAGCTAAAAGCTTTGATGTGCCTAGTTTCTAACCTTCTTTTTAGGTGGGAGAATTGCCAGATTCTTTCTTTTGCCTCTTGCATGAGTGACTCTTGCCTTCAGAACCTGATTACTGTTTACTGTTTACTGACCACTGAAAAAAACTCCCATCAACAGTGTCTCACTGATTACTGTTTACTGTTTACTGATTACTGTTTACTGTTTACTGAAACAACTCCCAACACTTAATATATGAAATGGACAGATAAAGATCAGATAATTATGCAAGGGATCGATCGACCCCTAGGCAAATATTATGCGGCACGATTGAAAGCTCAGGGAACCTGTTTAGTAGCGGGGGTGGCTAGTGGCCACGGTGGTGAGATAATCGCAGAGATACCAGTGTTTGATCTAGTGGTCGAGGCCGTTGCTGAAACCGGAGAAATCAAGACCAGTTTAATTTTAGTCCCCCCCAATCAAGTCCTAGATGCGGCCTTAGAAGCGATCGCAGCAGCAATTCCCCAATTAATTATCGTCACCCCAGGAGTACCCCCCTTGGATCTGGTGGAATTATTAAAGATAGCTAGTACCACCGGGACATTAATTCTCGGCCCCGGCAGCCAGGGTGTAATTATTCCCAATTATCTTTGGTTGGGTATTTGTGAACCGAATTTTTATCAATCGGGGACAATCGGTCTGATCACGCGTGGCGATCGCATAGGGGATGAAGTGGCGAAAACTTTAACAGCGGCGGGTTATGGTGAATCTATGGCGGTAAATTTGGGTACTGACGGCATTATTGGCTCAAATTTGTCCCAATGGTTGCAGGTTTTCGAGGAAGATGACAATACCGAGGCAATTCTCCTCGTCAGTCAGGTGGGAGGAAAGGCCGAAATCGAGGCGGCCAAATATATTGCCTCGGCGATCGAAAAACCAGTGATTGCCTATCTTGTGGGGTTAAATACAGCCATTGAAACCAATTTCGGTGATACAGAAACAATTATTTCTAACCAACTTTCCTACTCTGTTGCCGCTAAGAATACCAGAAAAGATAGCTTACGTCATTTTCAAGAAGCTGGGGTGACAGTGGTGGAAAAATTGGCCGATTTACCCACCTCTTTAGCGAAAGTCTTGTCCTGAATTTGACCCCATTGCTCCAATAATATTTATAATCTGAGAATATTCTGCCAAAATAAGCACCTAACAGGATGTTTCACCCCATCCAGGGGATTTTCGATGACAATTCCTGAGAGCTACTATATCATGGTAGATCACCTGTGATTCCTCAGACCGGCCAAGATAAAGATGGCAACAGGCAAAAATTAGGAAAAATCAGCGACAATCGAAACGGCAAGATCAAAAAAAATTCTATTCTAGATTGACCCTTTCAGCAGACCAACTATCCCACCCTTCTAGACAACGACCCTAAGGATAACTTCTATGGCGCAACAAAATAACCTAAAAACCGACAATATACACCAAATCGATCCCTATTGGGGTCCCCGATGGCTCGTAGAGGAGCGGGACGCTTGCGGAGTCGGTTTTATTGCCGATGTGCGCGGTTCTGGCAGCCATCAACTGATTGAACAGGCCCTTTTAGCCTTAGGTTGTTTGGAACACCGGGGAGGCTGCAGCGCCGATCAGGATTCCGGGGACGGTTCCGGTATGATGACCGCTATCCCCAGAGATGTCCTCGCTACTTGGTTCGCCGAAAATGGCTTAAATATGCCAGAATCTGAGCGACTAGGGGTGGGTATGGTCTTTCTTCCCCAAGCGGCCCAAGAACGCGCCGAGGCTAAAGCACATATCGAGGAAATTGTCAATAAATATAATATTAAGATTTTAGGTTGGCGTGCTGTTCCCGTCCGTCCCCAAGTCCTCGGAAGACAAGCAAGGGAAAATCAACCCTACGTCGAGCAAATTCTGGTGACTTCCCCCGATTTAGCCGGTTCTCAATTCGATCGCCTACTCTATATTGCCCGTTCTGAAGTCGGTAAGCAACTGGCCGATGATTTCTATTTCTGTTCCTTTTCCTGTCGCACCATTGTCTATAAAGGGATGGTACGGGGCGAAATCCTGCGAGAATTCTATCTAGACCTGCAAAATCCCGCCTATAGCAGTCAATTTGCCATTTATCACCGTCGTTTTAGCACCAATACCCAACCGAAATGGCCCCTCGCTCAACCGATGCGCTTATTGGGTCATAACGGCGAAATTAACACCCTTTTGGGCAATATTAACTGGATGTCGGCCCGGGAACCCGCTTTAGAAACCCAAGGTTGGACCCACGAAGAATTACAATCCCTGACCCCCATTGTTAACCCCGCTAACAGCGACTCCTATAACCTCGATAGCGCCCTAGAATTATTGGTGAGAACCGGTCGCAGTCCCCTAGAAGCGGCTATGATCCTAGTGCCGGAGGCCTACAATAATCAGCCGGATTTACAGAATTATCCCGAAATTATCGACTTCTACGAATACTATAGCGGTTTACAGGAACCCTGGGACGGTCCGGCTTTACTGGTATTCAGTGACGGGGGAATCGTCGGCGCTTGTTTAGATCGCAACGGTTTGCGACCGGCCCGTTATAGCATTACTAACAATGGTTATATCGTCGTTTCCTCGGAAGCGGGAACTATTCCCCTCGATGAAACCACCATTATGGAAAAAGGTCGTCTCGGCCCCGGTCAAATGCTCGCAGTGGACCTAGAAAAAGGCGAAATTAAGCGTAATTGGCAGATTAAACAGGAAATTGCCCGAGCTAATCCCTACGGTGAATGGGTGAAATCCCAACGCACCTTGATTGACAAAGAAACAGCGATAGACATTCCCGCTCCTAGTCATCTCCTTCCCCTGCAAACCGCTTTTGGTTATACTGCCGAAGATGTGGATATGATTATCGTTCCCATGGCAGAACAGGGAAAAGAACCGACTTTCTGTATGGGTGATGACACTCCCCTAGCAGTCCTCTCCAGTAAACCCCATCTTCTCTACGATTACTTTAAACAACGTTTTGCCCAAGTTACTAACCCCCCCATCGATCCTTTACGCGAAAGTTTAGTCATGTCCTTGACTATGTATCTGGGACGACGGGGCAATATACTTAAATTAGGGGTTGATGACGCACATTTACTGAAATTAGACTCTCCCCTGCTCAATAATGCGGAATTAGCCAAAGTTAAAACCTCTAGCTACAAAACAGCCGAACTTTCTACCCTTTATGATCTGACCACCGGACCGCAGGGATTAGAAACCGCGATCGCTAATTTGTGCGCTGAGGCCGCCAAGAAAGTAGCATCGGGAGCAGAAATTTTAATTCTCAGTGACAGAACTGCTTCTATTGACGAAAAAACTAGCTATATTCCCCCCTTATTAGCTGTTGGTGCCGTCCATCATCACCTGATTCGCTCACACTTGCGTTTAAAAGCTTCGATCGTTATCGACACGGCCCAGTGTTGGAGTACCCATCACTTCGCTTGTCTAATTGGTTATGGCGCTTCCGCAGTTTGTCCCTATCTGGCCCTAGAAACGATCGCCCAGTGGTGGATCGAGCCAAAAACCCAGAAATTGATGGAAAACGGCAAATTAGAAGCTATTAGCCTCGAAAAAGCCCTAATTAACTACCGCAAATCCGTAGAAGCAGGATTACTGAAAATCCTCTCGAAAATGGGTATTTCTCTCCTATCTTCCTACCATGGGGCGCAAATTTTCGAGGCGATCGGATTATCGGCAGATTTAGTTAAACTAGCTTTTAACGGTACTACCAGTCGCGTCGGGGGTTTAAGCATTGCTGAAGTGGCCCAAGAAGCGATCGCATTCCACAGTAAAGCTTTCCCCAATCTTACCGCTAAAAAACTAGAAAACTACGGTTTTGTCAACTACCGTCCGGGGGGAGAATACCACATGAATTCCCCGGAAATGGCGAAAGCACTCCATAAAGCCGTGGCCGCTCACTCCCAAGGTCAAGGATATGACCATTACGAAACCTATCGTCAAATCTTGCAGCAAAGACCCGTTACTGCATTGCGCGATCTATTAGAATTTAACAGCGATCGAGCTTCAATTCCCCTCGAAGCAGTAGAATCGATCGAAAGTATCCTGCAACGCTTCTGCACAGGGGGAATGTCCCTCGGTGCCTTGGGCCGGGAAGCACACGAAACCCTAGCGATCGCCATGAATCGCATCGGAGGTAAGTCCAATTCCGGAGAAGGGGGAGAAGATCCGATCCGTTACACCAGCTTAAGCGATGTGGATGCAGAAGGACATTCCGTGACCATGCCCCACCTAAACGGCTTAAAAAACGGTGATACAGCCAATTCTGCCATTAAACAGATAGCTTCGGGTCGTTTTGGAGTCACTCCCGAATATTTAATGAGTGGAAAACAGCTAGAGATTAAAATGGCCCAGGGAGCAAAACCGGGAGAAGGAGGTCAATTACCCGGGAAAAAAGTTAGTCCCTATATTGCCATGTTACGGCGATCAAAACCGGGTGTTACCTTGATTTCTCCCCCTCCTCACCACGATATCTACTCGATCGAAGATTTAGCACAATTAATCTACGATTTACACCAAATTAACCCCCGGGCCAAAGTTTCCGTCAAATTAGTGGCCGAGATCGGTATCGGTACAATTGCGGCCGGAGTTGCCAAAGCTAACGCTGATATTATCCAGATTTCGGGCCACGATGGTGGTACAGGTGCATCACCCCTAAGTTCGATCAAACACGCGGGTAGTCCCTGGGAATTGGGAGTAACGGAAGTGCATCGGATGTTAATGGAAAATCAACTGCGTCATCGGGTGATTTTGCGTGCAGATGGGGGACTAAAAACCGGTTGGGATATCCTCATGGCTGCCGTGATGGGTGCGGAGGAATTCGGTTTTGGTTCCATTTCCATGATTGCTGAGGGGTGTATCATGGCCCGCGTCTGTCACACGAATAATTGCCCTGTGGGAGTCGCTACCCAGCAGGAACGTCTCCGCGCTCGTTTTCCAGGAATTCCCGCTCATGTGGTCAATTTCTTCACTTTGGTGGCTGAGGAAACGCGGCAATTATTGGCGAAATTAGGCTATCACAGTTTAAATGAGGTGATTGGCCGGGCAGATCTGTTAAAAGTGCGCTCCGATGCTCGTTTAACTAAGACAGAATCCCTCAATCTCGATTGTTTGTTGAATTTACCCGATGGCCGTAGCGATCGCTCTTGGTTGCAGCACGAGGAAGTACATAGTAACGGTGCTGTTCTCGATGACGATATTCTAGCCGATAGCGAGATTAAACAGGCGATCGAGCAACAGGGAACCGTCAGCAAAACCTACAGGATTGTCAATACCGATCGCTCCGTCGGGGCGAGAATTGCGGGGGTAATTGCCCAAAAATACGGGAATGACGGCTTTGAAGGCGAAATTAAGCTCAATTTTCAGGGTGCGGCCGGTCAAAGTTTCGGAGCCTTTAATTTACCCGGTGTCAATCTCCATTTAGAGGGAGAAGCTAACGATTATGTGGGTAAAGGCATCTACGGCGGCGAAATTGTCATCGTACCGCCCCAAAACGCCAATTATCAGCCCGAAGATAACGCTATTATCGGTAATACCTGTCTCTACGGGGCCACCGGTGGGGTATTATACGTTAATGGTCGCGCTGGTGAACGCTTTGCTGTTCGCAATTCCACCGCAAAAGCAGTTATCGAAGGGGCCGGGGATCACCTCTGTGAATACATGACCGGGGGGGTAATTGTCGTGCTTGGTTCCGTCGGTCGCAACGTCGGCGCCGGGATGACGGGAGGATTAGCTTATATCCTTGATCCCTCCCTACCGGAGAAACTCAACCCCGAAATTGTCAAGATTCAACGGGTTGCCACGGCTGCCGGTGCGGAACAGTTAAAATCTTTAATTGAGGCCCATGTAGAACGCACTAATAGCCCCAAAGGTAAGTTAATTTTAGCTAATTGGGATAGCTATCTCGGTCAATTCTGGCAAGTGGTCCCTCCCTCGGAAGCGGATAGTCCCGAAGCGCAAATTAGCGCGGAGAAAACCTTAACTTCGGTGTAATTTCCTCGGGGTGCGTTACTCTTGGTTAACGCACCCATTAATTAATTTTTTGACTGCGGAGTTGATTAATGGCCATGCTGCCCATCCCCACCACCTATACTAGCTATACCCAAGCACAAGAACATTTTCTTCAGGTTTTAGAACAAGTAGAACTGGGAAACTCGATCGTTATTGTCCAACGTCAGGGTCATCATGATGTGGCCTTGATTGCTGCTGACGAATTATCCGCTTTATTAGAAGAAGTTTATCTTTTGCGCTCTCCAGCTAACGCTCAACGACTTTTTCAGTCCTTAAATTGGTCACAAGAAAGATTATCTCAGACAGCTGCCACCACTTCTCTAGAAGAATTACGTCAAGAATTGGAGACCGAGATTGAGCAAGAAAAAGCCGCAGAAGTCTGAAACCGAAATTGTGCGAGTTTTTACTCAATTATGCCTAATCCAGTATCTCCAAATTGATTATATCGGGGCATATTAACCTTAATTATCTAGACCACAGTTTTTATGAATCCCCTCGTCAATTATTTTCGCAACCTGCACGAAATCCACTCCTCCCAAGCAGCCGTAAAAGAAACCTCCTACTACGGCACTCTCGAAACTCTCCTCAACGAAATCGGTAAAACCCTAAAACCGCGAGTCCGCTGCATTATCAACCTCAGAAATCAGGGTGCGGGATTGCCAGACGGGGGACTTTTTAATGTCGATCAATTCCCCAAAAATCAAGAATTAGAACCTTTTACGGCGATTTTTCCCGAAAGAGGCGCGATCGAGATTAAGGGAACCAAAGAAGATGTCAAAAAAATCGCCACCAGCGAGCAAGTACAAAAATACTGGCAAAAATACGGTCAAGTATTAGTCAGCAATTATCGCGATTTTCTGCTCATCGGTCGCAATAGCCAAGGTCAACCGGTAGAATTAGAAGCCTATAGTTTAGCCCCGTCAGAAGCCGAGTTTTGGCTAAAAACCTCAAATCCATCCAAATTTGCCGCCGAACACGGTGATAGCCTCTTAGAATACCTAAAGAGAGTGCTTTTACAGGCGGCTCCTATCACTTCACCGGCCGATGTTGCTTGGTTTCTTGCTTCCTATGCGCGGGACGCAAAAGCACGCTTAGAACATCATTCCGATCTTCCTGCTCTGGCCAATATTCGTCAAGCTTTAGAAAATGCCCTAGGTATCAAATTTGAACGGGAACAGGGAAATAAATTTTTCCGTTCTACCCTCGTGCAAACCCTCTTTTATGGTTTATTCTCCGCTTGGGTATTATGGCACAAGCAAAACCTCAATCGCGAGGATAAAGAGGATAAGTTCGATTGGAAATCCGCAGCCCACCATCTCCATGTTCCCATGTTAGCGATCCTATTTGAGCAGATCGCCGCACCGAGTAAGTTAAAATCTTTGGGATTAGTAGAAGTCTTGAATTGGACCGGTGCAGCTTTAAATCGAGTGCGACGAGAGGAATTTTTTCGTCAATTCGATGAGGGACAAGCGGTACAGTATTTCTATGAACCATTTTTGCAAGCTTTTGATCCCGATTTACGCAAAGAATTGGGAGTTTGGTACACTCCTCCAGAAATTGTTCGCTATATGGTAGCGCGAGTCGATCGAGTTTTACGAGAAGAATTAAATATCGAGGACGGTTTAGCTAATCCCGATGTTTATATTCTCGATCCTTGCTGTGGAACTGGTGCTTATTTAGTCGAGGTTTTGCGCTATATTACCGATACTTTACAGGAAAATGGGGCGGGTGCTTTAGCCATGGCTTTGGTGAAAAAAGCAGCCATAGAAAGAATTTTCGGTTTCGAGATTTTAACCGCTCCTTTTGTCGTCGCTCATCTACAATTAGGTTTATTCCTGCAAAGTTTGGGTGTACCTTTAATAGAAGATAGTGAACGAGTCGGGATTTATCTCACTAATGCTTTAACTGGTTGGCAACCTCCCGATGAGGAAAGTAAACAGAAAATTCAACAGCTACAATTAAGTTTTCCGGAGTTAAATAAGGAACGAGAGGCAGCTGATGAAGTTAAGCGCGGTAAACCGATTTTAGTTATTCTCGGTAATCCTCCCTACAATGCTTTTGCTGGAACCAGTCCCGCAGAAGAAGCAGGTTTAGTGGAAGTGTATAAACAGGGTTTAATCTCCGATTGGGGGATTAAAAAGTTTAATTTGGATGAGTTATATGTGCGCTTTTTTCGTTTAGCAGAAAGATGTATTTCAGAAAATACCGGTAAAGGGGTTGTTTGTTATATTTCTAACTATTCTTGGGTTAGTGAACCTTCTTTTGTTGTCTTGAGACAAAATCTATTAAAGAATTTCAATAAGTTCTGGATCGAAAATATGCACGGAAATCGCAAAATTTCTGAATATGCACCCGATGGTAGAACCAGTGAGACAATTTTCTCAATACCCGGATTCTCAGCAGGAATTCAACAGGGAGTGGTGATTTCTCTTTGGTTGAAAAATAGTTCTCAGCAAGGAACTAAAGTCTTATTTCGAGATGATATTGATGCAGCTAAAGCAGTTGAAAGAAGGTCACAACTTTTAGAAAGCTTAAATAATCAAGATTTTGATGCTTTTTATCAAGTCTCTAACCCAGAACAATCTAATCGTTATTCTTTCCGTCCCTCCGATGTTTCCTCTCACTATTTAGCATGGCCAAAGTTAACAGATTTATGTAAAGAACCACCTTACAATGGTCCTTATGATGCTAGAAACGGAGCGTTATATGCCATAGAAAAAAATTCCCTATCACGTCAAATGAAAGATTATTTTAATTCTCGAATATCTCACGATGAAATAGCAAAATTATATCCTGATTTAATGCAACCAAAAACAGGCTATCATCCAAAACAAGTTAGAGACAAACTATTAGCAACAAGCCTGTTTGAAGAGGACAATATATACTTGATGCAATTTAAACCTTTTGACAGACGATATTATTATTGTGAATTAAAGTCTTCTTTGTGTTGTCGTCCATCTCCTAGTCTTATCAATCACGTTAAACCAGATAATAAATTTTTGATTACTAGAGATCATGGTGTTTCCGATCCTGAAGGATATCCGTTACTTTTCTCAAGTGTTTTGGTTGAAAGAGATCAATTAAAAGGTCATGCTCGTTTAATTCCGTTTCAGTTACATCCGAAAAATACACAACTATCCACAAACACGAAAAATAAGCTAGAGCTTTTTAATACTTCTAGCTTTCACACTCAAGTTACAAAAGCCAATCTCTCGGAAAAATCTCGTCAATACTTAAATCAACTGGGTATTAATAATCTTGATGAAAATATCGAGAATGCTTCCTTAATTTGGCTGCACGCATTAGCGATTGGGTACTCTCCCTTGTATCTTCGGGAAAATGCCGACGGTATTCGTCAAGACTTCCCAAGGATTCCCCTTCCCAATAGCCAAGAATTATTAATTAAATCTGCCCAACTAGGACAAGCGATCGCCTCTCTTTTAGACACAGAAAACCCCGTTATAGGAGTCACCAAAAAACCGACCCCTGCAATGCAAAAAATCGCCTTGATTTCCTGCACTGATGGGGGAAATTTAAACCCAGATAAGGGGGATTTAATTATTAACGTCGGTTGGGGACACGGGGGTAAAAATGGTGTGACAATGCCGGGTAAAGGAAAAGCGATCGCCAGACAATATACAACCGCAGAAATGAGCGTAATTAGCCCAGAAATGCGAAAATTATTAGGAACCAAAACCTATGATATTTATCTCAACGATCGAGCCTATTGGCAAAATATACCAGCCCGGGTGTGGGAATATACCATCGGGGGTTATCAAGTCATTAAAAAATGGCTAAGTTATCGCGAGGAAAAATTATTAGGACGGGGATTAACTATCGCAGAAGTGCAGGAAGTCAGCGAGATGACTAGAAGAATTACTGCGATTATTCTCCTAGAATCAGACCTAGATGATAACTACCAAAATATCAAAACAGCCGTGTATTCTTTTTAATTAGGGTTGGCTGATTAAATCTAAAAACCTTGTGGGAGGCGAAATTTTGACTTTTTCCCTGAAAATCGGTAAAATCCCACACCCCACACCCCACACCCCACACCCCA
>NZ_JAJTDH010000088.1:0-11496 GCF_021300285.1 Microcystis sp. 49638_E5
GAGGCCGCCTTTAGCGGGAATCCGATAGAGAGGTTCGTAGTTAACCCAGTACGGGTCAAAGCGTACAAAGCTAATTCTAGATGCAATATTTGCGTACAGAATTAGTAACTATTTAAGGCTACTTCTAGAAGACAAGAGTAGGCGAGAATTTGCAGTTTATCACTTTCCCAAGCTTGCGGCTGATTATTTTCATCTCGATGACAGCGTCCGCGTTTGTGTTCATAAGGGATAGTTTGACCGTCTCGCTGACGTAAAACGTCAATTCTACCCCTTAATCCGAGGTTTTCGTCTTCAAGATAGAGGTCTTGCCATTCTTCTCCTTCTTTCCGTTCGATTTCATCGTGTAACCGTCTTCCAGCAAATACTGCCGCGTCTTGGGTGTAGAGTTCTTCCACTTCTTCGAGATAAAATAGACGGGGACAGTAGGCAAAAGCGTGTAGAGCGCAGACGCGGAGAGTATCTTGGACAGGTTGGGGTGATTCTGGATTAAAGTCGATCGCTTGCATGATATGTTTTAGTGTAAACTTGCTTGCTTTGCTATCAATTTAACCAGTGACTACGGCAAAAAAATTTCCGCCTTTAAAAGAAAAAAGATCAGGAAATTTTGTCAGCTACAATCCAAACATGGGTATGGAGAATAATCACCGCTCGATATACCATATTTTATCAATGGGAGTAATAATATCCATTTCATAAATGATACTATTTTTAAGTAACCAGCTAGTTTCACTATTGGAAACAGATACTTTGTTTATTTCCACATAGAAACCAGAAGAGCTTTTATGTTTGATAGCCATTACGATATTATCCAATTAATGGTGACATCATAGCGGTTTTCACAGAAGTGAGTTACTATACATTATTAGACTGAAAACCGCCATAAAAAAGAAGAATATAGCTTTATTTGTCTTTTGATCTTTTTTTTGCTTTCGTTGTAGTTAAAATGGGTGCAATGATGTCAACCAGACACTGATCGCTATATTCTCCCAATGAGAACCTTTGAAAAGTCCCTTGACTCGTATTCCTGTCAATCCAAATAGGCAAACTGATCAAACCTCGATTATCCTTGACTAGCCAACGAATAGCACCATCGGTTTCTCGATAGTTACGAATGCCATTAATCATTGCCCAAGATTCACCCAAACTTAAACCACCAAAGCGCAATATTTGACTAGGTGAAGATAAAGCGATAGCTACCCGTTCTGATAACTTGATACTTGCCATCTCATTGCTAGAGTCAATTTTGAGAGCAATACGCACATCCGTTAGCAACTCTTGAAAATTGGGCTTAGAAAATTGGCTAGTTGGATATACCCCTTCGCCATACTTCTCTACCCGTTTCTTGACTTCACCACCCACCACAAACTTGTGGCTACGCTGCTTACGCACAATTCGAGAAATCGGTGAATCATTGCCAAGAATACCAATTGCCAACCTCACCCCCAGATGAGCCGATATATCCTCCTCACCCACTAACGAGAGCAAAAATCCGTAGAGTGTTGATGGTGGCGGATAGAGATAACTTTCCTTAAAATCTCTTGCAAAGCTACGGGGAAAACTGGTGCAAGGACACTCTAGATAGAGCAAATCATCCATTAGGCTTTTACCCCCTTTAACTCAGCTAAACGCTTTTTAGACTCAGCGATCGCCTCTTTGACACCACGAAGCACCGTCACACCCAAATTTTGTAACTGCTCACCATAGGGAGTATCGGCAATTTCACCCGCCACGATTAGCTCATTGATATCAATGTCTTTAACCTCAACCAAGCGCACAAGTTTTGGACAGCCAACGGATTCTCCTACACGCTTAAAGCAATTCATAATCCAAGGACTAGGATCATCGGTTAGGCGAATCACAACAGACTCGGGACGAAACTCGTAGAGGAAGCGGGAATGATTGCCCCCCACATGACGAATAGCTGCGATCGCATCTAAAACAATATCGGCACGCTCAATCTTTTTCAGGCTTTCGGGTGTCAGCGCAACGGAATATTGATAAGCAGTGCGGTGTACCTCAGTGCTGTGAATTGAGGTTTTACCCTTCTGACCACCAGTTGAACCAAAAGCAATATCACCCCAATAGGGATCGAGACTAATTGCACGACTCACTTCTAGAACTCCTCGCCGTTTTTTGGTTGCATCTTCATTTTCCGAACCTTTCTTGGCATCCATATAACCAAAGAGATCATCATCGATAAACGCCACAGGATTATAAGTTGCCCCCTTCTTGTCCTTCTCTCCCTTAAGATGATATTTATCCTCATCTGCGTCAAAAGTGCGGTTCACTTCTGCTTCACAAGTATTTTGCAAATACTCACGCAAGCCCCAGCGAATCGCCTCAGCACTTACAGTTGTATGCTGATCGTTGCCGCAGGTTATTTTTTGCAAGGTTGAAAGGGTGCTGCCGTCACCTTCGCCACGATTATTAGCGGCGATTGCAGTGGGGGTAACGACAGTAATAAATAAATGCTTAGACATGATCGAACTCCTTTGTTTTGAATAATCAGAAACTATTTACAAACTTTCTTCGTAGCCTTCATCATCTGCTTCAACGACAGAATCAGAATCTGGAATCTCTACTAGCTCCTCTTCAGAATTAGCATCCCCATCTTTTTTCTTGCTTTGGTAAGTAGCTATTGCCAGCATGGTCAAGTCACGGGCTTTGCGCCATTCTTCACCATGAATCCAAGCATAGATTTCTCGACCTAATCCCCTAGCCGCTTTGCTACGAAATTGGCTCAAGAAATCCACAAGAGCAGTTGCAAATTCCTGTTGGGTGCTAGGGCGCTGTAACCGGTGAATCACCTTGTCTGTAACTTGAAAATAGTCAAGAGGGCGACCTTGTTTATTTGCTTGTTTGCTTTGTCCAACTAAATAAACACTAAATGCTCCTTGTACGGAATCAAATAGTATTTGTTCGTGGGGTTGAAGATGTGATGTCATAGCTATTAGTCCTTTTCTTTGATATTTGATCTTGTCATGATGGGATTTACGAAACTCATAAAACTTGGTGTACCAAGTTTTCCCATTGACCAAATTTTCGGCAATCCAAGGCAATATTTTTGATATGTCTAACCAAGAAACACCTTTATCAGTTACTTTGACCTTGCTGGGGAATAGCGAGATCGCACTTTGGTAAACAGATAAAACTTGATGGGATGCTCGAACACGGTAAACTGCCTGTTTTAGTCCAGATTGGTTGCCATCCCAAGGTTGTTTACCAAGTTGATAGACCTCGCAATATTCGACTTTTTGCAGTTGTAAGCTGTCTGCTAAAGCTTCTTCTAGTAAAAGTCTTAAACCAGCTTCACCCGCACTTGGTGAACGAAAGTCACGGTAACTACGATTACTAAGTTGACGACGACGATTAATCCAAGACTTTAAATCTTTTACTTCGGGGATTACTAGAGCATAGCGCCGATTTTGCAGAAGGTAGTAGTTACAGGCGATCGGCAAAAAAAGTAAAGCAATAAAACCGCTAGGTGATTCTTCATACTCACCGTTAATATAACACTCAACCAGACCAGGTAAATGGTGTCCTTTAATGGCAATTGATGAACTAAACTTATTTTTACTATTGAAAACGCCTTTAAAGTCCCTTAGATAGTAACAATCAATCAGACTCCGATGACTTATGATAATTTCTGGCTGATTTTCATCTACCTTAAAGGGAATGAGTCTTGGTGTCTTATCTAAAGTTCTCTGTTTAGAGTGCTGTAAAAAAGTAGATGTTACTCCTTGACTAAAAGTATATTTCCCTTGCCCACTCAAATTAAGTGCAGGTACATTTAACATCCCTGAGTCAATTTGGTAAGCACTCTTAATTAGCCAATCTAGTGCTTCCTTATCATCGCAATCCCAGTTCAAAGTAACTGTGTCTTCGGATATTTCCCAAGAGATAGGAGCATCATCTATTTCAAGAGTGGATAATACTAGAGCAAGCCCTGCGATACCTGCACGATGAGGTAAGAGGGTATTGGGGTCAAAAATAGACAACTCGAACTTACTCAATTCTCATCACCTCCTTTGATTAAATAAGCTCCCAATTCCGTAGAATATGCCCACTCACGACTGGGAGCTATGGGGTAGCCTTTCCTGTGTCTTTCCCATTTCTGTACTTTTTTAGTAGATAGTAATGGGATGGTGTATTTAGGTAAAACTTTGGCGGGCAATTTATCCACAATTTGTTTGTCCTGCTCTAGTAATGCCGTAACTGTGTGACCTGCTTCACGACATGGTGCAGGATAGGCTTGCCATTTTTTGATTTCATTAAATAAAACCGTCTCTTTGTCAGGCTTACCCTGCTGTGGCGATCGCTCTAGCCATTCTGCTAAAGCTGCCTGAGAAACTTCATCGGTAAATGTCTCAAGCATTGTTCTACCGCTATCTAAATCCTCTTGACTATAGGGAAAACGCACTTTGGGATCGGGGTAAAAAATAGCATCTAGTGATTGACCGATATAGCGGCGATTGAGTCTACCCAAGCGCTGAATTAACCCGGCCGGATTAGCAATTTGTGAGACAAGTAAAGTTGCAGATAAATCCAAAGACATTTCCGCAACTTGGGTAGCGATCGCAATGACAGGCTTGTTTCCCTTAAATGCCGCAATCACTGCCCGATGATGATCTACCCGATCTTGATAGCGATAGCGACTGTGATATAAAACGGCATTCAGTCCCCTTTGTTTAACATCTTTATACACAGTAATCGCTGTACTCACCTGATTGCAGACCCACAGAACTTTGCCACAAATATGTTCACCATTGGGCAAAGCATAGGTTTTCTCTAATTCTTGTGTAACACGTTCCCAATCAGGATTGTCCGATAAATGAAAACGATAGCGAGGCAATAACTCTAACTCTTTTGCCCCTTCAATAATTTCCATGGACTTGCCGACTGCTTTCTGAATTGCCTCTAGCTGCCAAGGTAAAAATGAAGCGGACATTAGTAAAACTGGAGCTTTGACAACTTCCAAGAATCGCAATAACCCACCAAAAAGACGATTATCGTAACAATGCACCTCGTCAAATACAAAAGCAGCTTGAGCGATCGCAGGAAAGCAATACATTGGACGGCGATTACATTGCAATAGACCTAAAACCGTATCCACAGTGCAAACACTGACTTTTGTCCCCCATGTCTTAAAAGATTCTAGTTTTGTCGATATATCATCATCATCTCCTGTTAACATTAAATGCGCTAAATCCACATCAGAACGGGAATGCAGTAAAACTGAATCTACTCGATCATGTACGTAATCGATAAAACCTTCGGTACTTGTGCCAGTAGTCGGATAACAGAAAAACAATTTGCGATTTACTGCGTAACGTTTTGCCCAATTATAAGCTCCAAGAGTTTTGCCTGTACCACATCCAGCCCTAGCTAAAGTTACTCGCAATTGCGATTCACCTAATGCAACTTGAAATGGTCGCATTTCTTGACCATTGAGTCTTTGATTAACAACTTGCTCAACCTCTGATTCTGTAAGTTTTACTGATACTTGTTTCTCAATCCAATCACTAATTTTCAAGTCAGTATTTGGTAAAGCTGAACCTACCGTGTCTGCCGCAATAATTAGTGCTTTGACGACCGATACAAAGCTAGAGTCTGTCACTTGCCAGTCGATAAAATCTTCTAGCAATAATTGACGTTTAGACTTAATCTCGTTCACAGTCCATTCCCTAGAAGGTTTGACCGATAGCTTTAATTGCTTGGGTAAGCCTAATGCTTTGACTCCATGCTTGAGCATTCCCCGAAAATATTGCGGTTCAGTATAAAGATATAAGCGATCGCTTCCCGATCCATTACGAATTTCGCCAAGTTCATCATTAGGAGACTGTTTTCTAGAATCCCAACCTAGTTTTAAATGATGTCCTCCTGCCGCCACAAGTGCCGTAAGAAAATCAGCATTAGGACACTGCTGTAACCATTCTCGATATTCCCAAGCTAGGAGCATTGAGGCTAACTCATGACGGATTAACTGCGGATTTTCCCTAATATCTCGCTTACCTCTAACCATCATTTGAAAATGGTCATTGGCTTTACCCCAATCATGCAAATAAGCTGACAATCTAGCTGTGGCACGAAAACCTTCCCAGCTACATTTCAAATCAAATTGATTTATGATTCCTTGACCGATATTTTCCAGTAAAACTGTAACAGCATTGACCACATCTGCTGTATGTCCCACCAGTCCGTAAGAGCCTTTCCAATGACCTGAATCGAAAGACTTTGCTAATAAAATATTAGGGCATAATTTATTCTGCATAATTATCCTCCTTGACTGGATAGAACCACCCACACCCAAAATGCTTGCGTCCCCCTAATCCATGTCCTTGAAGTTTAAGAGAATCTTCGTTACTTAAGCCCTCAATAAATACTCCGTATCCTAAGACATTTTTATCTTTAATTCGGATACTTCTTAAAGCTAAGTCTCCCTGAGAATTACTGTTAATAAAGGCTTTTCCATGAATATTTTCTTGATCAAGAGCTTTTTGACAAGATTCAAGAAAATATAGGGGAGCTTCCTGAGTATTCCATTGTTGTAAATGGAAGATAACTAACCTTGCTTTGAGAAGACTACTAATTTCAGGTAGAGTTAAACGAGGTTGAACCAATCGGATTAAGTGACCTCTAATATCTAAAACCTGATTTTGAAGAAAGCGATACCATTGGGTCGCATCTTCGGCGGGACATCTTAACCGAAAACGAGAATATTTATTTAGATAAATCATACCACTTTTATTAGAAACCCCAGAAATACTGGAGAGCAAAACATCCGATGACAAATTATTATCATTTAATAAAGTTGGCTGTTGTTTATAACACAGATTTTTAATCGCAGAATATAGAGAAAAACCATGATCGGCGGGCAGAGTTTGTCCTCTTAAAGAAAATTGAATTTCCAGAAAATTCATATTTTGCTCCTTCTTAGCTTTCGGTTGTCGAAAGTTTGTAATGTTGACTCATTTCCTCAACTTCCCTCTTAATCAATTGAACTAATTCTTGTGGTTCTTTGACAATTGCTCCCTTGCCATAACCCAAAACCCATCGTTTAAGATCATTTAATCCCTCTACGACTAAATGTAAGGTTAATGAGCCATCGGGATGTTCGACTAACTTTTGAGAAGTATGCCAGCGTCTTTCTTTGATAAAGGGAGCAGAGGAAGGATTAAACCAGATTGTGACCGAAAATAATTTATCCCCTCCTTCGTTTTGAAATCGTTTTTCCAGATAAGCTTTAGCATTAAAACTAGAATCTTTCTCAAACGTCTCATCAAGTATCCTGAGATTCTTAATTCGATCGATACGAAAATCCCTTATCGCCTGTCGTTTATGGCAAAAACCGATTAAATACGGATTGCTACCGCGATAAATGTCCAAAAAATAGGGATCTACCACCCGATCTGATTCCTCATTGCGAGTCGCCGCATAATAGCGAATCCAAATCCGTCGGGAAGTATTGAAGGCATCTAGTAACTGCTGCCATATTTCGGGATTAAGATTGAGCATTTCAGCACCAGGACGAAAAATAATGCGCTCATCGGCTAACCTTTGCAAATTAACCCAAGTTTGCTCCGGTAATCGCTCCGATAAACGCTCGATCGAAGATCGCAATTCTTTTTCATAAGCACTTCCGGCATAGGACTCTAACATTTTTGCCCCCAGTGTCAGAGCGAATAATTCTCCTTGACTTAAGGAAATACTGGGTAAACGCCAATTAGGGTCGGTATAGTACCATCTTTTGCCCGATTGGTCGTACTCTAAAGGTGCAGAATACCTATCCCTCAAAAAATGCAGGTCATTTCTGACGGTTCTTTCCTTGACTTCGAGATGCTCCGTTAAAATTCCTTGGGTAATTCGCTTACCCGAACGCAGCAATTGGTCAATAGTCAATAGGCGCTCAAGACGGCGTGACATCGACATTTACTGACTCCTCAAATACTGGACAATCTGATCGTAAACAATGACCCCAGCAAAAAAGCTTCCCCCATTTTAAATTCAGCATTTTCATTGAGAAAATTTTTAAGAACACCGGTGGGTTAGGTGGTCATGGCTCTCGGCATCTCTGCAAGCTAACTGCAAATCCTCTACCTTTAGGAGATAGATAGAGTAAATCCAGCAAAACCATCGATTATTATCAATGCAATTGTCAAGGTTTACCGTCTATTTCTAGAATGCCACGAATAGCGGTCAATACTTCACTTTCTCTCACCAGAAGTAAAGTAGTACAGAGTTATCCCCTAGTAAAGATTGGGGGGAACTATAGTTAAGAAAGGGAACTGGGAATCGGAACGATGATCGAGCGACACAGAAGGAGATTGGCTAATGGGGAGGAGCGGGTCTATACCTACGGGGTTGGAGCGGACGGTGAGCGTCAGTCTTTGTCGATCCGTTCCGTTGATGGTTCCGTTTCAATCTCCTGCTATAGGGGAGCAGAAAAAGAGCGGGTGGTGGCCGCCCTACTAGCCAATGCCAGTTTGTTGGTGGTGGGGGAAGACGGAGCGGGGAAGACCTTTTTAGCGGAGCGGGTGATCGAGGACTTGTGGGGGCGGGGGTTTCCTGTGGCTGCCCCTGCCATCGGCACGGTCAAACAGATGCTTCTAGAAATCGCCGGGGATTTGGGGGTAGATACGGAGACGCTAGAGGGCAAACCGATGACGGCACAACAGTTACAGGAAACCATCGCCGAATGGTTGCAAAATAACGTCGCTTTTCTGGTCATGGACAATGGCCACAGGTTCCCCGTTTCCCTGCGTTGTTGGCTGGAAAAACTGCATTTACAGGGACAGCCGATATTATTATTAGCCACTTATCCCCCGGCCAGAGATATTTTTTTGAAGCTTCCCCGCATCGAATTGGAAGCTTTACCAGAAAGGGCGATCCGCGAAATCATGGAAGGGGAAGCAAACGATTTGGGATTGCGGGTGACACCGGGTAAACTGGCCGATTGGCAACAACGGGCGATCGGTAATCCCATGTTAGCGAAACGGGTGGTCAAGGAAGAATATTTAGGATTGGAGGGTAATAATTATGACCATACCCAGTGGATCGACGGTACTCCCCTACTAATTGCCGTTCTCATGGGTTTTATGATTCTCAGATTCTTGGGACTCGGTTTTAATAACACCAGTCTTTATCTGATCGGCGGGATACTGACCGTAGCGGTGGGAATGGTCAGGTTGATGATTTATTCCTTACCCGGACAGTCTAACCGTTTGGGACGCTGACTTCATCCTCCCTTAGTAGTTTGGTCTGTCACATATAGTTCCGCTAAACTGAAAGAGTTGAGCATGATGACCTATGACCATTGCGATCGACCAACCAATAGAACAAAAGCAACTCAGCTTTGACGAGTTTCTCGCTCGTTACTGTGGCGATAATCGCTACGAACTAATCGATGGAGAGGTGTTCGATTTGGAACCGACGGGTTTGCATGAGGAAGTCGCAGCTTTCATTACCACAAAGGTCTGTGTCCAGATCGATAAAACAAATTTACCCTGGTTTGTTCTTCAACGGGGATTATTGCGTCCTTCCCACCTTAGTATGACGGCATTTCGACCTGACGTTGCGGTTGTGGATCGAGATGAACTTAGCAAAGAACTACTTTGGTCTAACCAGTCGATTCTGACGCCGGGGAGTTCGATTAAATTTGTGGCGGAAGTTGTCAGTAGCAACTGGCAAAACGATTATGCCCGCAAAGTTGAAGATTACGCCGTTTTAGGCATTCCTGAATATTGGATTGCCGATTATGCGGGATTGGGCGGGACTCGACATATTGGTAAGCCCAAACAGCCCACTCTATCCATCTGTACGCTAGTGGATGGAGAATATGAAATTCAGCAGTTTCGAGGCAATCAGACTATAACTTCCACCATTTTCCCGGGGCTGAAATTAACGGCTGAACAAGTGTTAAGGGCTGGTGGATAAAAAGCCAGAGATTTATCGAAAAATTGGGTTTAAAGCCTGCCACTTTTAGGCTTTGTGTTAAACCAATTGATAAGCAGAAAATTAGATGTGTAGTCGTGATACATAATATTTAAAGGATTCTTATAAACAGTGACCTGATTAAACAGTTTTTTTATATACAGGACAATAGATTAAAGTCTATAATTTATACAGTATTCCCTAGAAGCTGTTCTCCGGGAAATCAAAGACAGCATTAAGGAAGTTAGCCAAAAAATCGATTCTCTTGAAAAAAGGATAGATGAGAGATTTGACAAGGTAGATGAGGGGTTTGACAAAATAGATGACCGGCTAACCAAGCTAGAGATAGGACAAGCCAAGCTGGCTGAGAAAGTCGAGGGCATGGATAAAAGGGTTAGGTGTTAGGTTTTAGGTGTTAGGGGTTGAATTTCGCTGAACGGATCAGCCAACCGATCACCCCGCCGGTAATGCCGCTAAGGATCGAACTGATAAAAGCGGTGATTACCACTACCCCGATCTGCTTCCAGTTTTTCAGTTCTCCTACTTTTTCGGCAAGATCGGCCGTTTTGTCGATCGAGGGTTTCCATGCTTCTAGACGGGCTTCGATCGAGGTGAGTCGCTTGTCGATATTTTCTGTCTTTCCATTCAGGGACTTTATATCTGACTTGATTTCTGATTGTCCATTTTCTAGGCTAGTTAATCGGGACTCGATCACCCTCATACTACTAACGATTAAATCTTCTAGCCTTTTTAGATCATTTTCGGTAACTGCTGTCATGAGGTAATCTCCTAGCTAATCTGTTTCAAATATGACTGACGGGCGTGCATTAGGTGAACGCAAAGCGCTCGCTACGCGAGACCGCTCTAATCTTCTCTCTGGGCGATCGCATATAGGGGAGCTAATTCAGTCCGAAGCGATGCGATCGCCGCGTTCATTTTGGCTTCGATCGCCGCGTCGATCTTTTCCTCGAAGTTGGGCAACTTGCTAGGGCTATCTCCGAAAAAGGTTTCGAGAATCTCTACTATGGCGGTTCCCATTGCCGGTTGAATGTTCCCGGCCTTATCTTTTCGAGTGATATTGTTTTGAGTGCAATACTTAGTAAGGCTGTCTTCTATATCTTTTGGGAGATAACAGGATACTGGTCTATTCTCAGTAGCCATGATTTTAATTGATTTAATACTAATACATTACCTTTTAAGTCTAACCCTGTAACCTACTAAGTACAAGACTGATTAGATAAACTAATGAGGATTAGTAAAATACCTGTAAAATACTAATTAATAGGTAGTTGACTTAGTAAGAGACTAGAAACATACTAAAGATATAAACCAAAAGCGACCGCTACCGACTACCAATCAGAAAAGCGATCGCCTATCATCGGCTATTAGTTGTCAGTTTACCTATTACCGATCACAGCCAAAAACCAACCTTTGCCGCTCGATAATTTAATTAAATTTACCGAAATTTTGGGTTAAAGCCCCGTCCTTTTAGGACGGCTTTTTAAACTATATCTTGTTAACTTAACTTTTATTGTGCTATACTGATTTTGTCTAAGTCCCCCCTGC
>NZ_JAJTDH010000089.1:0-19827 GCF_021300285.1 Microcystis sp. 49638_E5
TCTCTTGAAGCTAATTATGATGATTATCTTGAAAAAAAATGATAATTAGACAGAAGTTCTCTATGTGAACAAGAGAACTTTATCTTCTTTTGTTTTCAAAATGAGAATTGCTGGATTTGATTTTGATGATTATGCTTTTATTGCCCTCAATGATCAAATTCAAACTTTAGCGAGTACCAATAGTTCTATCAGTACCTTAATCCCTTCTAGCACTAATTTCAGTCGTCAAGTTTCGGGGAGTTACACGCAAACCTTTAGTCCCGGAACTTACAGCATCGCTTGGGGAGTGGTTGATGTTGGCAGTTTTGACCAGACTTCGGCTCTCACCGTTAACAATGCTCAACTATTTCCATTTAATCAGCCTATTCCCGAACCCAATTCTTTATTTAGTTTGTTAGTTCCTCTCGGATTTTTTGCTGTATCATTTCTTCATCGGAGATAGACATGAACCTACTTCCTAAACAACTGACAATTACCTTATTAGCTCCCTTGATGTTATTGGTCAGTAGTTGTAGCTCAAAATTAATTTCTGCGCCGGGGATTAAGGGACGGTTTATCGAAGAGTCAACCGGAAAAACCATTGCCGGAGCTAAGGTGAGATATACTAATATAGGCGAGGGCTTGACCAAAGAGAGTATCACCGATGCGGATGGTCGTTTTATTTTTCAGCCTGAATTTACAGAGGGCTATGCAGGATATCCCACATCGCCTGTCGGTTTACGGGTAAGACTTCAACTAATGATAAAAGATAAGCACAACTTTTCATCTGTCTATCCTTCTGTGAAAAATTCTGCTTATCCTTCTGTGAAAAATACAGATGTTGATAATGCTATGATCGATGCCGGTGATATTAAAGTTAATCGGTTTTTTTTAAACCCCTAAGACCCCTTTTTTCTTGAGGTAAAATATGTCATTAAGAATCAACCAGAAAATCAATATCAGGCTCTTCGTTACTTGGTATGATTCGATCAGGGGGCATAAATCGACTAAATCCTTATATGGCAAGAGACTCAATTGATTAGCTCGTTCTAGATAGAAAACAATTGGCAAAAATCGAAGCAATGTCTTTCTGTGTAAGGGTTTTATCCTTTATAACCCCCCTCCATTGCATAACACAAACCGAAGAACCCAATATCATACTTTGATTCAGCAACAACCAAAATTTTTTTTAGACATGGCGGATCGCAATTGTCAGTCGAAATGGCTATCGATTATAGGAATTGGTGAAGATGGCTTAGAAGGGTTAAGTTCAGTAGGGCGAAGTCTGCTTTCTTTAGCATCAGTTATTGTCGGTGGTGAACGACATCTGGCAATGTTACCCCCAGAGGATCAACGGCAAAAACTGCTCTGGACTTCTCCCATCCAAGACTCTGTTAACGAGATTATCCGCCGTCGTGGTCAATCCGTCTGTGTTTTGGCCAGTGGTGATCCCATGTGCTACGGAATTGGTGTCACCCTCACCCGCCAGATTCCCCTAGAGGAAATGACGATTATTCCCTCTCCTTCTGCCTTCAGTCTTGCCTGTAGTCGTTTGGGTTGGTCCCTGAGTGAAGTGGAAACTTTGAGTTTGTGCGGTCGTCCTCCGGCTTGGTTGAATGGGGTGCTTTATCCCGGTGCTAAACTGCTGGTACTGAGTGCTGATGCCCAGACTCCGGCGCTCGCTGCTCGGCTGCTCAGGGAGGGAGGTTTTGGCGAGAGTTCCATCACGGTTTTAGAACATCTAGGGGGAACCCGAGAACGCCACATTCAAGGCATCGCCAACGATTGGCAGTTTACAAATCTGGCGGATTTAAATGTCATCGCCATTAGCTGCATCTCCTCCCATCCCCCCACCTGGGCGCCGCGCCTTCCAGGACTGCCGGATTCTGCCTACAATCATGACGGACAGTTGACAAAAAGAGAAGTTCGTGCTATCACGCTGAGTAGATTGGCTCCCCTACCCGGACAATTGCTCTGGGATGTGGGGGCGGGTTGTGGTTCCATTGCCATTGAGTGGCTGCGTAGCGATCGCCGTTGCCAGGGGATTGCGATCGAACATCATCCCACCAGATTACAATACATTGCCGATAATGCCGCCGCCCTGGGAACGCCCCATCTGCAAATCGTCGCCGGAATCGCACCGAGCGCCCTGGAAGATTTACCGCAACCGGACGCTATTTTTATTGGTGGCGGTATCACCACACCCCACCTATTGGAAACCTGTTGGTTAGCCCTGCGCCCCGGGGGTCGTCTTGTTGCCAACACTGTTACAATTGAAAGCGAATTAGTCCTCTTGCAATGGCATAGTAAATTAGGAGGGGAACTGCTGCGGATTGGCATTGAAAAAGCCGAACCGGTCGGCAAGTTTTTAGGTTGGAAAGCCATGGCCCCCGTAACCCAGTGGACTGTTGTGAAACCGAGATTGTAAATCCTTGATTTTCTCCTTGATCCCTCTTGCAAAAGCGGAACGATTAGCGAATAAACTGCGGGAATTAGGCATTAATCCTCACGATATCTAAGTTTAACTTTTGATCTAACTTTTATTGCCGAGTATTTCAATTAAAGTTAACTCTATTGCTGGAAAGGATTCAATAAAAATACTTTCACCTCGATAATATTTCTGAATATCCTGATAACTACCCTGCAGCGGATGGCGATAAACTTCTAAACATTCTTCCTTGAGATTAACGATCCAAACTTCTTTAATATTTGCCTCTGCATAAAGAGGGATTTTAGTATAGCGATCATAATCGAGGGTAGAATCGGAAACTTCAATAATTAAATAGATATCTTGAGGACAAGGATAGGCAGCAACATAAAAATCCGATCGAGGTATTAGTAAACTTAAATCTGGTTATAATTTCTCCTCGAATTAATTCCACTTTTTCATCGGGTTTGATTATTCCCTCGGTTGCCATTTTTTCGTATTCTTCCACCGTAAACTTACGCGTAATCAGTGATAAAGACATTTTAACTACACTCCTAAGATTTCTGCAATAGTGAATTCTATTGCTGGAAAGGATTCAATAAAAATACTTTCACCTCGATAATATTTCTGAATAGCTTGATAACTACCATGCAGAGGATGGCGATAAACTTCTAAACATTCTTCCTTGAGATTAACGATCCAAACTTCTTGAATATTTGCTTCCGCATAAAGAGGGATTTTAGTATAGTGATCATAATCGAGGGTAGAATCGGAAACTTCAATAATTAAATAGATATCTTGAGGACAAGGATAGGCAGCAACATAAAAATCCGATCGAGGTATTAGTAAACTTAAATCTGGTTACACTAGAAGCATGACGGGTTCCCATCGGTGACATTTTGATAATTTCTCCTCGAATTAATTCCACTTTTTCATCGGGTTTGATTATTCCTTCGGTTGCCATTTTTTCGTATTCTTCCACCGTAAACTTACGCGTAATCAGTGATAAAGACATTTTAACTAAACTCCTACTTTCTCTTTATTCTATCTGGACAGCCTTCCAACGGGTGAATTATCGGTATTTAAACCATTAATCGGGAGGAATAAACTAACTTTTTGGGGACTTGTACTGATTTTTCGGGAAAAAACAGCACTTGCCATGGCGACAAAACCGCTAGAACTAACGTCTAGAAAGCTGGGGTCGGATCGAAACTGCCCCAAAAAAGCTACTATAGGTCAGTTGTCGATGTTAAAAAAAATAGCCGTTCCCATCTGGAACATTAAGTCGAGAAATTTTATGGTTAAGCGAAAACAGCCTTATAGTTTAATTTATCTGCTCACTCTGGTGATCGGTTTAGTTATTGCGATCGCACCTGACGGACAAGCACAAACCCCCGACTCAAACACTCCTGCCAGCGATCCTAACGAATTGAAACCCTTAAATCAAGCCGATAGTGTCCTGAGTCTTCAGGGGGGACAACGTTTAGTGGAAGAAGCGAACGCCGCTATTAATGCCGCTAAATACGATGTCGCTGTGGACAAACTCAATCAAGCGCGTCGGATTTTTAACCAACTATCTAACTATCATCTGCAATTAGCTAATAGTTTCTCAGGAATTGACCCAAAAGTATTCGATTCTCAGCGTCAAAGTGCTTTAAACACCGGACAACTGCGGGATGAAGCCACCTATCAGCTTGCTTTGGTCCATAGGGCGCAAAATCAGCCAGAATTGGCGGTTCCTTTGTTAATTCAGGTGATTCAATCCCAAAACCCCACCAGTGAATTAGGACAAAAAAGCTATCAACAACTCTACGAGATGGGATTTGTCAGCACACCCATCTCCGCACCGACTCCCACATCGGCAACTCCTAACAACTCCCCCCCACGGCAGTAAATTTTGTCCCCATTGACGAGCTTTCGGTAACAATGGGATCAGAGTATCTTTAATTGTTTTGAGGAGTTAAGATGGTTGACTTTCGCCAAGTAGAAGCGATGATTCAAGAACAAATCCCCGATGCACAGGTGATGGTTCGGGATTTAACGGGAGGTGGCGATCATTTGGAAGCGGTGGTTATTTCTGGCGAATTTGCTGGCAAAACCCGCGTTAAACAGCATCAAATGGTTTATGGCGCTTTACAATCGGCACTGGCTACCGAAGCCATCCATGCTTTGGCATTAAAAACCTACACTCCCGACAGTTGGGCAGCAGAAAAATAACAGTTATCAGTTATCAGTTATCAGTTAGTTTTTTGGCTCTCTTAGGTTTGGTGGGCAAAATGTATTCTAAGATACATTCTTCCTAGCGAGCGAGTGGAAGGAACCACAAAGACACAAAGGACACAAAGATTGATCGATCCTCTGTAAGTTAAACTTATCACACAGAACCTAGAAGAGCCAACTACCCAATTCATAATTCATAATTCATAATTCATAATTCCCACACCCCACACCCTACCCCCACGAAAAACTTTTTCAGCAACCCCTAATTACTTATGGTTAGTCCTTTACTAGAACCCTTTCGAGAAGCCTATCGCAATTTGGAACTTTTACCCCTGCGATCGGATAAAGAATTACAGCGTTTTGCTGTCAAATACGGCACAGAAATTATCGACGAATTAGAACAATTGGTCGAAGATAGTCCTTCGGAAGACGGAAAAATTATTCTAGCAGGACATCGGGGTTGTGGTAAGTCAACCCTACTCTATGAATTTAAAAGAAAGTTAGATGATCGCTATTTTGTTGTTTTCTTCTCGATCTCAGACACGATCGAAATGTCAGACGTAAATCATGTTACTATTTTATTCTCGATCGCCGTTCAGATGATGTCAGAAGCGGAAGCCCAAAATTTAACTATTAAAGATTCTATGAAAAAAAGCTTTTCTCAATGGTTTACTGAACAAATTCGCACCGAAACCAATCAAGCAAATGCCACTCTCGAAACAGGTTTTAACTTTTCTACTTTACTAGCTCACATTAAAGGAATTCTCAAGATTAATTCGACTATTCGCGAGGAAATCAAACAAAAATATGAGCGGAGAATTACCGATCTAGTTGCCCAAATTAACATTATAGCTAGTGAGATCGAGTCCCAAAGTCAGAAAAAAATCTTAGTAATTGTTGATGACATTGATAAAATTGACTTAGCACAGGTAAGGGATATTTTTCAATCCCATATTAAAGCGATTAAATTGCCCGGTTTTCGGATTATTATGACTATTCCGATCGCCGCTTTAAGAGAAGTAGCTTTAAAGGCAACTCTCGAAACAGAAATCAATAATCAGATCGTGAAAATGCCTGTATATAAACTCTTTAAACAGGGAGAAATTAATGCACCTAATGCTATACCCGATCCGCAAATTATTGCTACTTTAACCGAGATTATCACTAAGCGCATCGATTCCGCTTTAATCGATCCTGACACCCTCGAAAAAATTTGTCTTTATAGTGGGGGAGTGTTACGAGAATTAATTCGCATTACTAATGATTGCTGTCGGGTTTGTTTGCGATCGGTTCGTCGTTATCCCGATGATAATACCCTAAAAATTGATCAAGCTGTTCTAGAACAATCAATCACAGAACTTAGTCTCGATTTTGCTGAAAGTATCGGTACAGCAGATGAGGAAATTATTAAAACTGTTTATGAAAAGTTAAAACCGAAGGATCTCAAGGATCAAAATTTTCTAGATCTGTTGCATGGTTTATATATTTTGGAATACCGCAATGGCGATCTCTGGTATAACGTGCATCCGATTGTGGTTGAGTTAATGAAAAAAAGAGGAACAATTTGAATGGGATAAGTAAGTAGTTATAATTAAATTGAAGATGGATCCCCCCTTGATAAGGGGGGTGCGGATCACTCCTTGATCCCCCCTTGATAAGGGGGGTGCGGATCCCCCCTTGATCCCCCCTTGATAAGGGGGGTGCGGATCCCCCCTTGATCCCCCCTTGATAAGGGGGGTGCGGATCCCCCTTTGATCCCCCCTTGATAAGGGGGGTGCGGATCCCCCTTTGATCCCCCCTTGATAAGGGGGGTGCGGATCCCCCCTTGATCCGTAGGGTTGATTCATGAATCAACCCTACCTAATGGGGGTATCTGACAGTTTTTAACAGCTATCCACTTATTATGAATAATGAAACATCTTCAATTATTGACCAAAATGAAAGAGAATACGAAGGTTTAATCGTGTCTCTAGAGGCAAATCAAGAGAGATTAAATATATTGATTTGTGTGTGTGATCAGGAAAAATTGCGAGAAGAAATCATCGATCGCTATAGCAAAGAATTAGAACCAGTAATCCCTTGTTATCGGATTGATTTAGATCAAAAAGAACCGAGTTTAAGAGCAGCCATTGCTAGTTTAGTCTCCAGAAAACCAGAGTTACTACAAAGCAAAAACGCCGTGATCACAACCACAGGAGTGGAAAAATTACACTCGATCGAATGGCAACAGGAAAAATCGGAACTAGATAAATTTTTTGGTTATCTGCAATGGACAAGGGAAGGACTGCGAGAATTTCCCTATTCCATTGTTCTTTGGGTAACAAGCACAGTGGAGGTAAATTTACGCAAAAAGTCCCCCGATTTTTGGAGTTGGAGAAAAGGAGTTTTTCGCTTTATTTCTCCTCCAAGTAACTTTTTACCTTGTCAGGAAATTTTACCAATTTTACAATCTTTTGACGAAATTACTATAGATAAAGATATTCCTTTAATCTCTAGGGAAGACTTGTTAGAACTAATCGAGCAAATCGAGGTAAATAAAGGCAAAAAAGAGCCAAGACTAGCGAGTTTATATGCCAGTTTAGCTAAGATTTATACCCTTCGTTTATTAAATCTGCCATTGTCAGATTATCGTCAGGAACAACAGCTTGCGATCGAGTATTATCAAAAAGCGATCAATTTACAAAAAGAGTTAAATCTAGAACTTGATTTAGTTGCGAGTCTCGACTCATTGGCAGATATTTATTATTCCAGAGGAGAATACCAAAAAGCGATCAAAAGTTGTCAACAGTCCTTAGCAATCAAAGGAGAAATGGGTGATCGGGTGGGTGAAGCGAAATCCTACATAGGTTTAGGCAATCTTTACAGTTCCCTAAGAGAATACCAAAAAGCGATCGAGTTTTATCAACAGTCCTTAGCAATAAGTCGAGAAATCGAAGATCCGTCGAGAGAAGCGAATTCCTACAATAATTTAGGCACTGTTTACGATTCCCTAGGAGAATACCAAAAAGCGATCGAGTTTTATCAACAGTCCTTAGCAATCAAACGGGAAATCGGTGATCGGGGGGGTGAAGCGAATTCCTACAATAATTTAGGCGCTGTTTACTATTCCCTAGGAGAATACCAAAAAGCGATCAAGTTTCATCAACAGTCCTTAGCAATCACACGGGAAATCGATGATCGGGGGGGTGAAGCGAAATCCTACGGTAATTTAGGCAATGTTTACTATTCCCTAGGAGAATACCAAAAAGCGATCGAGTTTTATCAACAGTCCTTAGCAATAAGTCGAGAAATCGGTGATCGGGGGGGTGAAGCGAAATCTTGGTTTAATCTGGGGTTTACCTACTATAAACTCAAACGTATATCGGAAGCGAAAGAAGCATTTCTTCAGTCGCGGGAATTATTTCAAGCATTGGAGTTAGCAGCAAAGGTTCAAAAGTGCGATCAGGCAATTCGGAGATTAGAAACCTGAAAATATCCCTTAATCGTTGCTTTCTTTCTGGGGGTGGTTAAGTTTCCTTTAGTTGTAAATTGGTTAGACATCCCTTATTTTTAACCTGAGTTTGACATCTGCTAATTTCCCCTCATAACTACCCTAAAGTGAGAAATTATAGTAATATTTCTAAGGATTACCAGAAAAGAAAGAGCGCCACGCTGCCGTTCCGATCGCTCCTCCTAAAAGAATAATTAACGTCCAAACTTGATTTTTTTGGGTTCCTTCCACCTTTTCTAGTCTTCTATCCATCCCATCGACTTTCTCAGTTAGTTTTGCTTGTCCTACCTCTAGCTTAGTTAGCCGTTCGTCGATCTTATCAAATTTCTGGTTAAAATCCTTCTGTAGGCTGTCAAATTTCTGGTTAACATCTTGTTGCAAGGTGTCGATTTTTTGGTTAACTTCCTTCTGTAGGCTGTCAAATTTCTGGTTAACATCCTGTTGCAAGGTGTCGATTTTTTGGGTGACATCTCTTTGTAGGGTATCGATTTTTTGGTTAACCTCCTTGATGCTGTCTTTGATTTCCTTGAGTACAGATTCAAGACTATAAGTAACGGTTTCGTTAGACATTTTGGTAAAATTCCTGGGAGTAATGATAGTACAATAATTTGATTTTAATCCTAAATCTGGTTATTAGAAACTGATTACCTATTGCCTAGTATTTAGTCTTATGGTAATAAGTAGCTGGTTATAATTAAATTAAAAATGGATTTTAGGTTCGATCCCCCCTTAATCCCCCCTTGATAAGGGGGGTGCCGATCCCCCCTTAATCCCCCCTTGATAAGGGGGGTGGAGATCTTCATCGAGATAGGTGATATCGAGCCAACCTTTTTGTTCACGATTATTGAAGGAAAAATCGAGGGGAGGAAATTTTTTGCCACTTTCGATCGCGTCGATAAATTCTTGGGGAGAATGATAATTGAGAAAACGTTGCAGACCGAGGATCGAGCGCTCAAATTTGACCATGACCCGACGCTCGGATGTGGGTTCAAAGGTAGCGGCGACGATCACTGCTCCTTCTAACCAAGGTACGCCCGTAATTTCAGCAATATTGTAGAGTTTGGCCTTGTTCAGGTCAAGATATTGATAAATTTGCCCCAATTGAAAAAAAGGTAGGCGATCTAGTCCCAGAATGTCGCGGCTGCTGGTGAATAGTAAACGCCAATTGCCCCCTAATAGTTGTTTAACTTCGAGGGGATGAGGATGGGGATTGTGGTCCTCCAATTGTTCGATCGCCGCTAAAATCCGCACGCGGTCGCTTTCCGTGGCCAGGAGTCCGCGATTTCTACCAGCGATCAATTCTAGTAATTTCGCTTTGGCATCCATAGAATCTCCCTCATTTTATAAAGTACCTCGACCCGCCAGGCACTCGATCGAGGTTTTTGGTGGCCCTAAGAGGCCCATCCGCGCCGATGATTTCATGGGTTCAACGGAGTTTTAACCTCGGTGAGCGGCATTTTTAACTGTTGGCCTCACTATTTTAACACGGATTAAATGCCTCGGTTTTAAAACTTTTTCATAACCGCAATTAAGTGATCAAAATAGGGAGTAATTGCGGTTTTTTCTGAGTCGCTAAAATAATCTAAACTGTATTGTTTTAAGGCTTCTAACCCCGAAATCATCGCCCCTAATGGTACTTGCAATTCTTGGTAAAGAAGACGCATATTTTCCAATCCCTCGGCGCTGGTGTAGGGAATCTGCTGTCCGGCGACACCGTAGGTAATACAACGTAAAAAGTTCCAGAAATCACGCCAACAAGCTTCGGCACGGTGGGGTGGATGAAGATCGCCTCCGGGTTGAAAAATGGTGGGAAATTGGCTTAATAAAGCCTGACGAGCGTTATCGACGATACTATTAGCATTATCCCGCAGTTTTCGAGCTTGCTGACTAGAAACCAGTAAATCAGGCTCTAAATTGACGATAGTATCTAAATCACTATCATCGAGATAGCGAGTTTGATCATCCGCTTGTTGCCAAACAGCGATCGCTGCTTGCTGATAGGGCCAATTGGCGAAACTGATGATTCTCGCTTTTGGGATTAATTGCTGGGCGCGCTCACTCAAAGGCATCGATCGCTCTCCGTCGGGTCAAATTAGGCGGTTAAGATCACTTTTAGCATAAGTAGCTGGTTATAATTAAATTAAAAATGGATTTTAGGTTCGATCCCCCCTGAGTCCCCCCTTGATAAGGGGGGTGCCGATCCCCCCTTAGTCCCCCCTTGATAAGGGGGGCATCTGATAATTTTTAACGCCTACCTAATTAAATGATCGAAAAATTAGCGATAACTAGAGATTTTTTGCAATCTGCCCGGGAGGATCGCTTACAATTAACAAAAGCTAATTCATTATATTTTGATCATCATGTCAGTTTTAATAGCGATCGGTGTCCTTGCCCTATTAATTGTCGTTCACGAATTAGGTCATTTTGCCGCTGCTCGTTGGCAATCTATCCATGTTAATCGCTTTTCCATCGGTTTTGGTCCAGCTTTAGCTAAATATCAAGGTAAAGAAACAGAATACGCCCTCCGCGCCATTCCTTTAGGGGGTTACGTTGGTTTTCCCGATGACGATCCCGATAGTCAAATTCCTAATAACGATCCTGATTTATTACGCAATCGTCCTGTTTTCGATCGAGCTATCGTCATTAGTGCGGGAGTAATTGCTAATTTAATTTTTGCCTATTTTTTGCTTGTTACCCAAGTCGCTACGGTGGGTTTTCCCCAAATTAACTATCAAGAAGGGGTAATTATTCCAGAGGTTTTCACTGCTGAAAATTCCGTCGCTAAACAAGCGGGAATACAAGCGGGTGATATTGTTCTCGCTATCAATGATCAGCCCCTTGGTGCTTCTCAGAATGCCATTATTGACTTCCGTGACATTATTCAATCTTCCCCCGATCAACCCCTAAAATTAACCATCAAACGCCCCACAGAAACTCTCGATTTAATCGTTACTCCTGAATTGGGAAGTGATGGTCAGGGTAAAATTGGGGTGAGATTGGCTCCTAACGGTGAAGAAACTCGCCTGAAAGCCGATAATTTTGGTCAAGCTTTTAGCTTAGGTGCGGGTGAATTTCAACGATTAATTGTATTAACCGTGCAAGGTTTTGGGCAGTTAGTTAGTAACTTCAAAGACAGTGTTCAACAGGTAGCAGGACCGGTTAAAATTGTTGAATACGGAGCAGCAATCGCTCGTAATGATGCGGGTAATCTTTTTCAATTTGCCGCCCTAATTAGTATTAACTTAGCGGTGATTAATATTCTGCCTTTACCTGCTCTTGATGGTGGTCAGTTGGTATTTTTATTAATCGAGGCTTTAGTAGGTAAACCTCTCCCAACTAAACTGCAAGATAACATCATGCAAACAGGTCTAGTTTTACTCTTAGGATTAGGAGTTTTCTTAATCGTGCGCGACACGGCTAACCTAGCAGTTTTTCAGGATTTATTCCAGTGATGGCCCCGCGAAAAAAAACTCAGCTTCAAATGCGCGCCCTAGAGATTTTAAGCAACTTAAAGCGATTATATCCAGAGGCAACCTGTAGCTTAAATTATCAAACTCCCGTGCAGTTATTGGTGGCAGTGATTCTATCGGCACAATGCACTGATGAGCGGGTAAATAAGGTGACTCCTGCTTTATTCGCTCGTTTTCCCGATGCTAAATCCTTAGCTTTTGCCGAGCGAGAGGAGTTAGAAACTCTGATTCGTTCCACGGGATTCTATCGCAATAAAGCCAAAAATATTCAGGGTGCTTGTCAAAAAATTCTTAAGGATTTTCAGGGGGAAGTACCCAAGACAATGGAGGAATTATTAACTTTACCCGGAGTAGCTAGAAAAACGGCTAATGTGGTACTTGCTCACGCTTACGCGATTATTGAGGGGGTGACAGTAGATACCCACGTTAAGCGCTTAAGTAATCGTTTGGGTTTAACTACTAATAACGATCCGGTGAAAATTGAACGGGATTTAATGGCTTTACTACCTCAACCAGATTGGGAAACTTTTTCTATTAGTATTATTTACCACGGCCGGGCCGTTTGTAAAGCAAGAAATCCCGCTTGTTTTTCCTGTCAATTAGCCTCTCTTTGTCCCGCAGCAAACAGTAAACAGTAAACTGAAAACTCACACCTGATAACTGGTAACTGAATCACTGATAACTGATAACTGATAACTGATCTGGGGGGTTATAATGGGAAAAAATAGCTCATCCATCAATCTTATGAGTCAAGGATCACGGCAAGAAATAAAAACCCAAGCAATAATCCTCGCTACCTTTGTGGCGATTTTTTGGCTGTTAGAGATTTTAGATCAATTTGTTTTTCGGGGCAGTTTAGACAATTTCGGGATTATGCCCCATCAAGTCATCGGATTGCGGGGTATTCTGTTCGCACCTTTCCTACACCGTGACTTTCCCCATCTTATTGCTAATACGGTTCCTTTCCTGATTCTCGGTTGGTTGGTGATGTTACAGGAAACCAGCGACTTTTTTATTGTGACTGGGTTAACTATGCTGGTGGGGGGGTTAGGAGTCTGGTTATTTGCTGCTCCCGGATCCATCCATATCGGGGCAAGTATTTTGATTTTTGGCTATTTAGGTTTTTTATTACTGCGGGGCTATTTCCAGAGAAATATTCCTTCTATACTCTTGTCAATTTTAGTCTTTTTACTCTACGGTGGCACAATTTGGGGCGTTTTGCCTTCCCGTCCGGGGATTTCTTGGCAAGGACATTTATTCGGTTTTCTAGGCGGGGTTTTAGCCGCCAAATTAATCGCCACCGAAAAGAAACATTATCCCTAAACGGGGGAACCTTCTATCTCGCTACATACTTCGTAAAAATCGGTGACAGGCGGTTTTGCAAATAGAGGAGCCATGGATTTCAGCAATAATTCATGGTCTTCGCTTTTATTTGCCTCCATATCATCAATTTTATCCCAGATGATCACGGCAATTCCTTCGTCGGTTCCGGGTTTTTGCAACAGAAAAGCTCCTTGGAATCCCGTGGAATAGGTGGAAACGGCCTTTTCGTAGAGTTTTTGGGCCTCGGAAAAACACCCCGGTTTGAATTCACCAATAGCCACATAGGCATATTTATGTTTGAGAAAATCGAGAAATTCTGGCATGGCAATCAGGGGAAATGGAATAAATCTTTCTTTCTACTCTCATTAAAACTTAGATCGATCGCTCCCTCCGCCCCATCGACATATTTTTTTAACTAAGCTTCCCCAATTGTCTCTTTTTTTGTTAGCTTATATGTAGTCGTTATGAGTTTGTATAAGTTCTATGATCAAAATCGTTGGTATTAATGGCAGTTTACGCAGCGGATCCTATAGTGCGATGGCGTTAGAAGTTGCTATCAGTCGATTAGGGGCGTTAGGAGTAGAAACGGAGATAATTGACCTAAGAAAACTCTCTTTACCCTTCTGTAACGGGGGAGATGACTATTCTGACTATCCCGATGTAGCCAAAATGCAGCAAACGGTTAAATCGGCAGCGGGATTAATTTTGGCGACACCGGAATATCATGGTAGTGTCAGTGGTGTGATGAAGAATGCCCTAGATTTAATGAGTTTTGAGGAGTTATCGGGAAAGGTTGCTGGGTTAATCAGTGTTTTAGGCGGCCAATCCAATAGTAACGCCCTCAATGATTTAAGAATTATTCTCCGTTGGGTTCATGCTTGGGTAATTCCGGAACAAATTAGCTTAGGACAAGCGTGGAAAGTCTTCAACGAAGAAGGAAAAATCCTTGACGAGAAGCTTTCCCAACGTTTTGACGCTTTTGCGCGAAGTTTAGTCGATAATACGCGTAAACTCAACGAGATCTAGTGATATCGATGGTGATTTTACCGGTAAAGTTGGGAATTGGGGCGGCGGGTTTCGATAATTGTACTCTTACCTGTCGCACGCCCTCGAGTTGTAGGATATCCTCAGCGATAACCGTGGCCAATTTTTCCACGAGGGCAAATTTGCTGGTTTCAATCTGGTGTTTGACAATTTTGATCGCCTGTCGATAATCTAGAGTATCTTCAATCGCGTCACTTTTGCCAGCAATGCTGATATCAACTTCTAGGGATAAATCCACCTCAAACCATTGACCTAAAACCTGTTCTTCGGCCAGATATCCTGTGTAACCGTAGGCACGAATTCCTGTAACGTGAATAGTATCCATAGATAGTTAAATTAAAAAACTGGTAGCGTTGGTCACAAAGATGAAGTGTAACCTAATTTGGTATCGACGGCCGACTCGCCAAAAGGAAAACTTCCTACCCGACCATTAAGATAACTGCCAAGTAAGTGGTTCTAATTAAATAGAAGATATATCCCCCCTATATCCCCCCTTGATAAGGGGGGTGTCTGACAATTTTTAACACCTACCTACTTATAAGTTATAGTTTATACGGCTCTCACCTGTTCAGCGTAATCTTTGGGGCGTAGTTGACGGAAACCTTGAAAAGCTAATTGTCTCAAGTTGAGAGGTAAATAGGAAAGCAGTAAACCCAGTCTAGCTCGTCGGGATTTTCCTGACAATTGCGAGGCTTTTTCTATTAAAACTCGCCCGGCTTCGCTTTCTCCCTTTTCAATTAATTTTATCCCCAAACATTCCTGTAAAAAAGCCGCCTTTTTCACTCTTTCTTCCTCTAATTTTACATCTTTAAAGTGATAACTTTCTGTACAAAACAATTTTGCTTGCAAAAAGTGAACCGCTTGTTTTAAGCTAGTTTGACCGCCATGAAAACGATATTCCATTAATAATTCTGGCAGAAAATAAGCTTGTTTTCCCGCTAAAGCTAAACGCACCAATAAATCAAAATCTTCACAACCATCAGCTTGAGAGCGCATATAATCCACATCGGCTAAAGATTGATAACGAAAAAGAGTCGAACCCACCTGTAAACTTTGATAGGAAAAAGTTTGTCTTTCTAAATCGGGAATAATCCCTTTTTGTAATCTGTCCTTGCCCCATTTGGCTGAATTTTCTTGGGTTGCCGCTGCCACTTTTTGTCCAAATTTATCAATAATCCAGTGATCGGTACAGACAAAATCAACCTTTTTTTCTTGATCTAAAATAGGTACAGTTTTCGCTAAAAATTCGGGAGTTAGTCCATCATCATCATCGAATTTAATAAAATATTCTCCCCGAGCAGCCGTAAAACCCGATCGCATATTTAAACTTCTGCCAAGATTTTGGGGATGACGCAGATAAATTATTCTCGAATCCTGAAATGCTGCCACCACTTCTGGGGTACGATCAGAAGAACCATCATCACAAACAATTAACTCAAAATCTTCATAAGTCTGCCCCAAGACACTATTAATCGAATAGCTGAGATAATCGGCGCGGTTATAGGTGGGAATACAAACAGTTACTTTCGGCATAATATTTTCAGTAATCAGTAATCAGTTATCAGTGGAGAGTGTTATAGCAGTTATCTTAATGGTGAGATAGGAAGTTTTCCTTTTGGGCAGTCGGTCGTCAATACCAAATTAGGTTATACTTCATCTTTACGAGAAACGCTATCAGTAAAAAGCAATCTCCTGTCTCCTGTCTCGGAGTCTCCTGTCTCCGGGTTAAAAAAGCATTTTTACATTTTTCTAAAGGGATGTTAAGTTTTAGGGTATTGGAATGAGTAACCTTGATAGCCATGGCTCCTAAAATAGCAGGGATTATCTGTACCCACAACCGCGATCACTACCTAGCAGCAGCGATCGATAGTCTTTTGGCGCAAACTTGCCCAGATTGTGAGATTTTAGTGGTTGATAACGCATCTACCGATAAAACCCGTCAAGTGGCCGAGTCGCGTCTGGGAGATGGGCGGCTAAAATACGTTTACGAACCTATTTTAGGGCTATCTACCGCCAGAAATCGCGGGGCGAGGGAAACTAGAGCGCCGATTTTAGCCTATTTGGATGACGATGCGATCGCTAGTCCTCAATGGTTGCAAATTCTGTTAAATGCCTACGAAAATAACCAAAAACTGGCAGTAGCAGGGGGAAAAGTCACCTTAATTTGGCCGCAAGGCTACAGTCAACCCAATTGGTTATCCGATGAGTTAGCAGGGGGTTTAGGGGCTTTCGATTTGGGCGACAATGTGGTATACATTAGCCAGGCGAATTTAACTCCGCGAGGGGTTAATTACTCGATTCGGCGAGATTTCTTGGAGAATATTGGCGGTTTTGACCCTAATTTGGGAAGAATTGGTAAAAAACTTCTCTCTAACGAGGAATTATACACTACAGAACTAGCAATCGCCCAGGGATGGCAAGTGGGCTATTTTCCCGCAGCATTGGTGGAACACAATGTTGCCCCAGAAAGAATCAATCGTCAATGGTTTATGCGTCGCAGTTGGTGGCAAGGCATCAGCGAACACTACCGGGAAGAAGTGGCAGGAAAGACGGGATTGGCCCAATTTAGGCGAGGAGGTGAGCGTTTGCTGAGAGGATTGGTTAAATATGTCAAATTTATCAATGATCCCGCTAAAAGCTTTGATAATCTTCTCTATGCCTACGGACAAATCGGTTATTTAAGCGAGGCCGCCAAGGCGATGTTAAACCTTCAAAAGTAAATTATTGTAAACAAATGGGTAAAAAAGCGTTAATTTGTGGTATATCGGGGCAGGATGGAGCCTACCTAGCCGAATTACTGTTAAAAGCCGGCTATACAGTTTGTGGCACCTCCCGGGATGCCCAAATGTCCTCTTTTAGTAACCTGAAACGTTTGGGAATCAAGGAACAGGTAAAACTAGAATCAATGGCACTGAATGACTTTCGCAGTGTCCTACAGGTCTTAATTAAAATTCAGCCCGATGAGGTCTATAATTTGGCTGGACAAAGTTCTGTCGGTTTATCTTTTGAGCAGCCAGTGGAAACCTTAGAAAGTATTGCCACGGGAACCTTAAATCTCTTAGAAGCAATTCGATTTACCAGAGCAAAAATTAAATTATATAATGCCGGGTCGAGTGAATGTTTCGGGGATATCGGCGATAATTCTGCCGATGAAAATACCCCTTTTCGTCCTCGCAGTCCCTACGCTGTGGCTAAATCGGCGGCTTTTTGGGAAGTGGCTAATTATCGAGAAGCCTACGGAATTTTTGCCTGTTCAGGCATACTTTTTAATCATGAATCTCCCCTACGTCCCGAGCGCTTTGTTACCCAAAAAATTATCGCTGCCGTGGCTAGAATTGCCCAGGGAATTCCTGAGACTTTACACTTAGGAAATATGGATATTCAAAGGGATTGGGGTTGGGCGCCAGAGTACGTTAAAGCGATGTATTTAATGCTGCAACAGGAGCAACCCGATGATTACGTCATTGCCACGGGAGAAAGTTCAAAACTAGAGGATTTTGTCGCCACAGCTTTTGCTACTGTTGGCTTAAATTGGCAAGATCATGTAATTTCTGATCGAAGTTTATTAAGACCAACAGATTTAGCCATTAGTCGAGGTAATCCCCGCAAAGCTAAGGAAAAATTAGGTTGGCAAGCACAATACAAAATGACCGATATTGTCCGCATGATGGTAGAAAATCGTTTAGAGGAATAGCTATGAATATCTTAATGATTAGTTCCACCTTTCCCTATCCACCTAGCAAAGGAGGAACTCAGGGCAGAACTTTTAATTTACTCAAATATCTCAGCAAAAATCATGATATTACTCTCATCGTTCAGCGTACTGCTGATGTCAGCGATGAGGAGGTAGGAAAGTTAGGTAAATTTGTTAGTGAATTGGTAGTTTTTCCCCGTCCTCGAGATGCCAAAACTGGAATAATTTCTAAACTGCAAAGATTAGCTCAATTCCTGCAAACGGGAACACCTCCCAATGTACTTTTTGGCTATTCTCAAGAGATGCAGAACTGGATAGATAGGGCAGTTAAGAGTCAAAAATTCCCAGTAATTACCAGTGAACATAGCGTTAATGAAATTTATATTCGTCCCCAATGGAAACAGCAAATTAGGACAGTAATTGATGTGCATAGTTCCCTCTATCAAACTGGCAAAAGTCAATTAGAAATTGGGGTTTCTAGTCAAGAATTACGGGATCGTCTCTACCTTCCTCTCCTGCGTCGCTACGAACAAAAAACTGTGCAGAAATTCTCAAAAATTGTCGTCACCACCGATGATGATCAAAAACAAATGGAAGAATTTGCCCCCAATGGAGAGATTTATTTAATTCCTAATGCAGTCGATTTAGATTTATTTCCCTATCGTACCGAGGAGCCTTCTGGACATAATTTAGTTTTTCTCGGTGGGTTAGATTATTGGGTTAATATCGATGCGGCCTGTTTTTTAGCTAGGGAAATTTTACCTCGTATTCAAATTACTTATCCCGATACTACTTTAACTCTAGTCGGTGCTAATCCATCCCTAGAAGTGCAAGAATTAACTAAGTTAAAAGGAGTAATTGTGACGGGACGAGTACCATCAATGACCACCTATCTTCATCAGGCAACTGTGGCAGTTATTCCCCTAAGAACAGGTTTTGGAATGAAGTTTAAAACCCTAGAATCTATGGCTGCGGGGGTGCCAGTGGTAGCCAGCGATCGAGGTTTAGAAGGATTAACAGTGGAAGGAAATAATGTTCCTCTAGCAGCCTTAAGGGCTAATAGTATTGAGGAATATTGTACGGCGATTAGTAGTCTTTTTGAATCGGCAGAGTTACGAGAAAAATTATCTAGAAATGCTCGCAAGTTAATTGAAGATAATTATACTTGGCAGCAAGCAGCCGCTAAGTACGAACAAGTTTTAACTGCTGATATTTGTTAGAAAATTTCTCTAATTTTTTTGTAAATTAATATGCTATCAAATCAAATACCGGTGAAAATATCTGTTGTTGTTCCTCTGTATAACGAAGAAGAAAATATCGATGCTCTCTTTGGGCGACTTTTAGCGGTTTTAGAGGCACTAAATACCAGTTATGAGGTCGTTTGCGTCAATGATGGTAGTCGTGACAATACTCTCAAAAATCTCGTGGAATATCATCAACGTTACCCACAAATTAAAGTGGTTAATTTATCCCGTAATTTTGGTAAAGATATTGCCATGTCAGCAGGAATTGATTACAGTCAAGGAATGGCAGTCATTCCTATTGATGCTGATTTACAAGCTCCCCCCGAATTAATTGCCGAAATGATCGAAAAATGGCAGCAGGGTTATGATGTGGTTTATGCGTCCCGTCGGGTTAGAATTGGCGAAAGTTGGTTGAAACGTTTCACCGCAGAAGGTTTCTATCAAGTTATTAATAAATTAAGTCGGGTTCCTATTCCCCCTAATACAGGAGATTTGCGCTTGATTGATCGCCGAGTGGTAGAATCAATTAAAAAGATGCCCGAACGTCAAAGATTTATGAAAGGAATATTTGCTTGGGTGGGATATAAACAGACATCAATTTTATTCGATCGAGAACCCCGGTATCAAGGACAAACTAAATGGAATTACTGGAAATTATGGAATTTTGCCATCGATGGTATTACATCTTTTAGTTTTTTGCCTCTGAAGGTCTGGACCTATGTAGGATTTATCATTGCATTTAAGTAGGTAGGCGTTAAAAGTTGTCAGATGCCCCCCTTATCAAGGGGGGATTAAGGGGGGATCGGCACCCCCCTTATCAAGGTAGGGCTGTTTCATTCTCCCATCAGAATATCAAAAGTAAAAGCGATCACTATCAGGTAAAATGAGGAGTGACCGCCAACCTTTCAAATATATGTTGAGCTTAATAGAAAAAC
>NZ_JAJTDH010000090.1:0-11081 GCF_021300285.1 Microcystis sp. 49638_E5
TAGTAAAAGCTGTTTGTAGGTGTCTTAACCCTTGTTGTAAAGGTACACAGCTAACTTCGTTTAAAAACTCTAATTCTTCTTGCTTTTTCCAGTCGGTTAGCATTGAAGAAGTTTGAACATATCCTACTCTTTCTTGTTTTTCGTACCATGCTTGTGTTCTGAGATGGAGAGCCTTATTGTAAACTAATCTTACACAGCCCAATGTGCGCCGCAATAGGGACTCTTGTGTTGGTGTTGGGTAAAATCGGTAAGAATAGGCTTTTTCCATACCTCACATTTTAGCATATATTTCGTAAATGTGCTAATATTTAACAGTAAAGCCGTCGTAGAACGACGGGGTTTCAGACCCAAAATTTCCGATGAAATTACCCCGTCTTGCCACTTTAATCATTGGTCTGAGCTTTATTTTCGGATTAATGTTGTGGTTAGTCAACTCTATCTATCGTCTTTACATCCAGATCGCCTTTACCGCTCCTATCTTAGCTAATATTCTGCTTTTGCTCATTATCGGACTGCTGGGCTTGCTGATATACGTTCTTTTGTACTACTTTTATCTGCTGCCCCAGCGCCAAAAAAGTCGCCGCGGGTTGCATTCTTCCTCCCGTCCACCCCTAAAATTACCAGTAGAAAAAACCGAGGCTGCCGGGGAAACCTTAAAAGCTATCCGGCAACAAGTGGAGCAAATTCAAGATAAAGTAACTCAACAGGTTTTTATTAAGCGTTCCCAAGAAATTGAGCGAAGTTTAGTTAGAAAAGAAGTTAAAATCATTGTTTTCGGCACAGGATCGGCGGGAAAAACCTCCCTAATTAACGCCCTCATCGGTCAAATGGTGGGCAATGTGGAGGCAACCATGGGAACCACGGAAAAAGGGGAAACCTATAGTTTAAAAATGAAAGGTGTGAATCGGGAAATTCAAATTACCGATACCCCCGGCATTCTCGAAATTGGTGCAGCCGGAGGTCAAAGGGAACAGTTAGCGCGACAATTAGCCACGGAAGCAGATTTACTTTTATTTGTCATCGATAACGATATTCGACAATCGGAATACGGCCCTTTATTGCGTTTAATTGATATTGGTAAACGTTCTCTCTTAGTCTTTAATAAAATCGATCTCTATAGCGACGAAGATCGAGAAATGATTTTAAAACAATTACGAGAACGGCTAAAAGGAGTGATCCTTTCCGCCGATATTATTGCCGTTACCGCTAATCCCCAACCAGTACAGTTAACCGGTGGACAAATCATCACACCGGAACCGGATATTTTAGCTTTAATTAAACGTTTAGCTTCAGTTTTACGGGCCGAAGGGGAGGATTTAGTGGCAGATAATATCCTCTTACAATCCCAAAGATTAGGGGAAGAAGCTAGGAAAATTATCGATCGTCAACGTCGTCGCCAAGCTGATAAAATTATCGATCGCTATCAGTGGATCGGTGCGGGAGTGATTGCGGTGACTCCCTTACCAGTGTTCGATCTGTTAGCAACGGCGGCGGTTAATGCTCAAATGGTCAGAGAAATTGGTCAAGTTTATGGCTGTGAAATTAACAGCGATCGAGGCAAGGAATTGGCTCTATCTTTGGGCAAAACTCTAGTTAGTTTGGGAGTGGTGAAAGGAGCAGTAGAATTATTAGCCAGAATCCTACAATTAAATTTTACTACCTATATAGTCGGTAAGGCAATTCAAGGGGTCAGTGCTGCCTATTTAACCCGCATTGCTGGCAAAAGTTTTATTGAATATTTCCGTCAGGATCAAGACTGGGGTGACGGTGGCATGACGGAAGTGGTACAAAGACAATTTCAACTCAGTCGCAAGGAAGAATTTATTAAGTCTTTTGTAGCCGATGCGATCGGTAAAGTGGTACAACCTTTTCAGGATGATTGGCAGCAAGAAGAAGTTTTAGAAGCTACTCGCGAGGATGATTGGTAAAGATCGAACCTTGAAGCGATAGGCAAAATTGTATAGTAATTGTTACAATCGTTCTGGGGTTCCACAAGGGCAAAAAAAAGATGCGACAGCAAGTTATCGACTGGTTAAAAGAAAACGTCAACGAACACCGTCTGCGCCATATTCTTGGTGTGGAGACCATGTGTATTGATTTAGCTCGTCATCACGATCTCGATCCCGTCCAAGCAGGGCAAGCCGGGTTAATGCACGATCTAGCCAAATTTTTCAAGCCCAAAAAACTGTTAAAAATGGCGGAATCGGCGGGAATAGACGTGGATAATATCTGTGCATCCCATCCCCACTTACTCCACGCCGATGTCAGTGCAGTTGTCGCCCAAAAAGAATTTAACGTTACCGATGAGGAAATTCTCGAAGCGATTCGCAATCATACCCTCGGTAAACCCAATATGAGCGATCTTAGCTGTATAGTCTTTATTGCCGATGCCTTGGAACCCAATCGCGGCGATACACCCGAATTAAACGCCCTACGACAACTCAGCTATCAAAATCTCCATAAAAGCGTTCAACAAACCTGCGATTATTCCCTAAAATATCTTTTAAGTAGCCATTGTCCCATTCATCCCCGCACCGTGCTAACGCGCAACTGGGCGTTACAAATTGTTAAAGAACAACCAACGGAAACTAAAACCATTGATTAACATAATCTCAAGACTCGCTTAAAACCACCTCAGCCAAAGGATAACCACAACCTGAATGACCAATCCCACTGGAATTATTACCCCCGTCGCCGAAAATCTCAAGACCGAAAAATTTCTAGAGACAATTGTTACCGCTGCCGAGGACAAGAAAGCAGGGGACATCGCCATCCTGAAAGTCGCCGATATCTGTTATTTAACCGATTATTTTCTGATTATTACCGGCTATTCTACCACCCAAGTGCGAGCGATCGAGGATGCGATCGAAGCCGCTATGGAACTAGAATGGCAACAATCCCCCCGACAAGTGGAAGGAAAAAGCGAAGGTAGCTGGATCCTGATGGATTATGGTGATATCATTGTCCATATCTTTTTACCAAAAGAGCGAGAATTTTATAATTTAGAAGCATTTTGGGGTCATGCTCAACGGATTCCTCTACCTAGCGACCATTTGGAGGAGTAGAATCCATGAAATCCTCCCTTGATTTCTGTCCCGTCCCGGAAGAACAGCAACCGGTTAACGAGTACGAACAATTAAAAGAATCTTGGTTTTTCCGTTGGGCTACGCTAGATGTAGCCTCTTATACAAAAAAAATTCTCTGGTTATGGTTATGGACATGGTTAATTGTCGGACCAATTGCCGCCGCTAGTTTTCCCCTGAAAAAGGCCCCTTTTCCCTTCTTCTGTGCGGGGATTTTTGGCTCGACAATTTTGGTAGGATTGGTGTTATTGCGCTTGTATTTAGGCTGGATCTACGTTTACGATCGCTTGCAATCGGAGAAAGTATTTTATGAAGAGTCGGGCTGGTATGATGGCCAAATTTGGACAAAAACCGCCGCCATTTTAACCCGGGATCGTTTAATCGTCTCCTATCAAATCCAGCCCATTCTCCAGCGTTTACAAAAAACCGCCCTGATTTTAGGGGCAATTGTCGCTATCAGTGGTCTTTTTTGGCTATTTTTCACTCACTAACCGCAACCAATCACCAATCTGAATGAATAGGGTAAAACGTTCACCAACCCACCGCTTAGAAATTCATCTCCTCCGGGAAGGCATTATTGAATCGGTCCATCATGTCGAGGCCGCTATTTGCGATGACCGCGGCCGGGTATTATCCACCGCCGGCAGCGCCGAAACTAGCGCCTTTATTCGTTCGGCCCTGAAACCTTTTCAAGCACTGGCTGTCATCAGTACCGGCACCCTCGAACGCTACGATCTCAACGATAAGGATCTAGCCATTATCTGTAGTTCTCACCAAGGCACAGTGGAACACGCCCGTCAAGTCTTTAATATTCTCTGGCGTGCCGATATCGATCCCAACGCCCTGCAATGTCCCCTCCCCGAAGGTAAACGCAGTCGTCTTCAGTACAATTGTTCTGGTAAACACGCCGGGATGTTAGCGGTGTGTCAACAGCGTGGCTGGCCGTTAAATAGCTATCTGCGGCGCTCTAGTCAGATACAGAAGCTAATTTTAAGCAAAATTGCCGAATTATTGGGGATGCCGGGGGATGAATTAATCAGCGCCCACGATGACTGCGGTGCGCCCACCTATTCAATGCAGTTGGGGCAAATGGCCCATCTCTACGCCCAGTTAGCCTCTGGCAACCGTTTAGACTTAGAAAGAATCGTCCGGGCGATGACCTATCACCCCCGCATGGTAGCAGGAGAAGGGGCTTTTGATACGGAATTAATGCGGGCTAGTCAGGGGGAAATCGTCAGTAAAGCCGGGGCCGAAGGGATTCAATGTATCGGGCGCGTCGGTGAAGGTTTAGGATTAGCAATTAAAGCCCTAGATGGTTCCAAACGGGCTAAATATGCCGCCGCTTTGCAAATTCTCAAACAGTTAGGCTGGATTACTCCCAATGTGGCCGAATCTCTCTCGGAAAAATTCCTCAAAATCGGCAGTTATACCCGCTTGGAAGTGGTGGGGGAAATGGCTTTATTGTAAATAGTGGGTTGACCAAGGGTAAATTCAATCTTGACAGACCAATAGGTCTATGGTACAGTGTGGGGGCATTCTCGCCGAGTGTGCGGCAGTTCAAGACAATACCAACAGTAGCCTATGAGTTTGATTGATAGGAAAATTCGTTTCGTCACCCTAGCTGTCGGGAAGAAATATCGAGATCATGCCCTTACCCTCGCCGAGGATATTCGTACTATAACTGATAATAGCCCTTTTGTAGTTCTCACTGATCGCCCTGAAGTTTTTGCCAAATCCGATTCGCTCATCCCGCTCCCCTCATCATTGCGACACCAGTTATCCGGAGGAGGCGAGCCGTCATCGTCAAAAGGCTAAAAGTCTTTCTAGTTAAGAAACTTACCCAAATAGAAATGATTTTAATTGTCCTATATTTTTTCGGTGAAATTGAATTAGCCAAGATAGATATACATTTCAGCCATTGAACTATTTTAAATTAGGACAGAGCATAAAAGCAAGCTGTAATTGGGTTATAATTTTTAGAGATGTCTAATAGAGAAGCGATTCTTTGACCTTGTTTCTATGGAATTTAAACTTGTAAGACACGAAGAGTTGATAATGCAAAATACTAAAACACCCACAGTCGTCTGTGCTGCGGACAACAATTACGCAATTCCTCTTGGCGTAATGCTTTACTCCTTGGCAGAGAACCTGAAAGAGGGGAAAGCTTTTATTTATGTTATTGATGGGGGAATTACCAATGCTAATAAAAAAAAGGTGATTCGGTCACTACAAAAATTAGAAGTCGAAGTGGTACTTAACTGGCTAAAGCCTCAAGAAGCAGCGTTCTTTACAATCGTGGAAAAACTTCCGACTTGGGGTCATGTTACTATTGCCGCTTACTATCGTTTATTAATTCCTTATCTCTTACCCCCGTCGATTGAGAAAGTTATTTATCTAGATTGTGATTTAATTTTGAAAGAAGATTTAAACAATTTATGGAAAATTGATATTGATAATCAATATTTATTTGCGGTGCAAGATATGGGATGTCCTCTAGTGTCAAGTAAAAATGGCTTAAAAACTTATCAAGAACTTCAAATACGCCCAGATACGCCATATTTTAACTCTGGGGTAATGATTCTTAATTTAAAAAAATGGCGAGAAGACGATATGTCTTTTAAAGTTATTAATTATCTAGAGGAAAATGGGAGACGTCTCCGTTACTGGGATCAGGACGGTCTCAACGCTATTTTGGCGGGCTGTTGGGGGAAACTGGATCCACGCTGGAATCAACTTCCTAATAAATTTTCTTCTTGGCAAGAAAGTCATTTTTCCGAGGAAGTTTATCATCAGGTTATGGAAGCTCCTTATCTAATACATTTTGCATCAGATGATAAACCTTGGAAATTTAAATTCTCTCCGTTAAGGGATACAGAAAAGCAATTTTTTGAATACTTAGATCGAACGGATTGGTCTGGATGGCGACCGAAAGAGGCATGGAAAAAAAGATTAGAACGATATTTTAACAAGGCTCTAGCCTATTTCAAAACCAAATCAGTTAGTTCTAATATTTTCTAGCAAAAGTTATAATTTTTTAGCCATGATACTTGCAAAACTTAAAACTTATATCTCTCGATTAGTCGGCAAAAGATCGGACAAACAGTCAAAGTTCTGGAGCATTTTTAAATCACCTAGTCTTCGCTACAAAATCTTTAAGGATAAGCTCGATACACTGCTGTATAGTTTATCCATTTCACAAGCGCATATTTTCTTTGTTCAAGTAGGTTCAAACGATTCTAGCTACGGTGATCCCCTACGTTATTTTCTGCTAGATAAACGTTGGTGTGGAATTATGATAGAACCCGTTGACTATGTATTCAAAAGATTATGCTCCAAATATGGTGATTATGGTCGATTTAAGTTGGAAAATGTAGCGATTGCCGAGGTAAACGGGTTTAAAGACTTCTACTATGTTGAAGAGACAGATTCCCCTTTGCCTGTTTGGTACGATCAAATCGGTTCATTTTCCTTATCTCATGTCTTAAAGCATATTGATTTTATCCCAGAACTAGAACAACGAATTCGGAAAACTCAAGTGGAATGTATAACGTTTGAAGAATTATGTAACCGGAACTCGGTTCGCACTGTAGATTTAATCCACATAGATACGGAGGGATTCGATTACGAGGTACTGAAAATGATAGATATTGATCGGTTTCAGCCTAGTTTAATCCTGTACGAGCATAAACATCTTTCCGATAGCGATAGGATATCCGCTCGGAGTCTCTTGAGCGCACGAGGATATCAATTGTTGCAGTTAAATAGTATGGATACTGTTGCCGTTTCTGTAAAAGCATTGGAAAACAGAAAACCCTTAAAGTGGGCGTGGAAAGTGATCACTAAAAATTTATCTTATCATCAAAATTCAGCGAGCAATTAATTTTTACAACTGCTAGAACTCGCCAAATAATAAGTTGATTAGTTTGAGGTGATAAAATATGGTTAAGGATGCACTCACATTTGCCAAAATATCACCCAGACAAAGCACCATTGACGTAGGAACAGCGCAAAATGTAGAATGCTCTAGACCTTCTCACTTTTACACTGTACGCCTGATATTTTTGCCCTTCTTCCAATCCCTGAAAACGACAGTTTAAGCATGGCATGGAGGGTTAAAAACCCATATTCTCCCTAAATAATCACGATTTTCTCATAACTACCCCTCGATCGTTGTGCGCGAGAAAACGGATAATTGATTCAGTGATTAGGCAAAAGGGGGTTAGGTGTTGGGGTTTTTTCCTTTGTCCCTGAAATACCCCTCCACCCCAACAGTCCATAATCCCTACATATAAGGAGAATAATTAACTATGACCGAAAATAGAGGCCCGATTCCCGTAGTTGTCAACGGTGCAGCCGGCAAAATGGGACGGGAAGTCATTAAAGCCGTTGCTCGTGCCGACGATATGATCTTAGTGGGTGCAGTCGATCGAAATCCAGCTTTTCGAGGTCAGGATGTGGGGGAAGTGGCCGGTTGTGAACCCCTAGAAGTGCCGATTCTCGACGATTTACAGAGTGTTTTAGTCCTGGCAACTCAGGAAAAAGTGCAGGGGGTAATGGTGGATTTTACCCATCCCGACGGTGTTTATGACAACACCCGCAGTGCGATCGCCTATGGAGTCCGTCCCGTGGTGGGAACTACGGGATTATCGGCGGCACAACTGCAAGATTTAGCCGAATTTGCCGAAAAAGCCAGCACTGGCTGTTTAGTTATCCCCAATTTTTCCATTGGCATGGTTTTACTACAACAGGCTGCCGTGCAAGCATCCCGCTACTTTGATCATGTAGAAATTATCGAACTGCATCACAATCAAAAAGCAGACGCACCCAGTGGCACAGCCATTAAAACCGCCGAATTACTGGCCGAATTAGGTAAAACCTTTAATCCTGCCCAAGTTTCCGAAAAAGAAACCATCCCCGGTGCTAGAGGCGGTTTAACTGCTGAGAACATCCGTATTCATAGCGTGCGTTTACCCGGTTTAATTGCTCACCAGGAAGTCATTTTCGGTTCCCCCGGGGAAATCTATACCCTTCGTCATGATACCAGCGATCGCTCCTGTTATATGCCGGGGGTTCTCCTTTCTATCCGCAAAGTTACTCAGCTGCAATCCCTCGTTTACGGTTTAGAAAAAATCCTCTAAATCGAGACATTTTAGAGAAAGGAGAGGAAAAGGGCAAAGAAGAGAAATCTTGACAAATTGCCCTAAAAATGCTATCTGCTGGCTTTCCTATCCCCAAGCTTTAGACTGAGAAATTGAAGAAGTACCACAAGTCATTGAGGGACAAAATTGAGTGAAAACGGACAGTATTTTCTATCGTCTCTTTGAGACTTTTCCTGAAAGTTTCTTTGATTTGCTCAATCTTCCCCCAGAAACCGTCAATCATTATCAATTTTCCTCCCTAGAAGTTAAACAACTCGCTTTTCGTTTAGATGGGGTTTTTATTCCCGATAACCTGAATGATCCGATTTACTTTGTTGAGGTACAATTTCAAAAAGATGAACGGTTTTACTCACGCTTTTTTAGTGAAATATTTCTCTATTTTCATCAAAGCGAGTTAAGCCAGAATTGGCAAGGGGTGATCATTTATCCCCATCGGGAAATTGAAAATAGTCCCAAATCTCGTTATCAAGAATTCTTTGAGTCAGGCCGAGTTAACTGTTATTATCTGAATCAGTTAGATGAGGGGGATTCTCTGGGGGTAAAAGTGTTACAATTAATTGTAGAATCGGAACAAAAGACCTTAGAACAAGGAAAAGAACTGATTCAACAGGTTAGACAACAATTCCAGGAGTCTTTAAAAAGAGAGGACATTCTAGAATTAATTGAGACAATTCTCATTTATAAATTGCCCAAATTAAACCGTAAGGAGATTGAAAAAATGTTTAGTTTAAGTGATTTAAGAGAAACTAAAGTCTATCAAGAAGCTTTGGAGGAAGGCCGAGAGGAAGGCCGAGAGGAAGGAGAATTATCCGCTAAAAAAAGCCTAATTTTGCGTCAGCTAAACTTAAAAATCGGTTCTATTCCTTTAAAGCTAGAACAAAAAATTAAACAGTTAAATCCTAATCAATTGGATAATTTAGCTCTTGCGTTGTTGGGGTTTTCGGATTTAGAAGATTTGCAGCAATGGTTAAATTAAAGAAAAAAGCCTTAGATTAAACAATTTACGCAACAATTCACGGATAGCAGACAAAAGAGAGGACATTCTCGAATTAATTGAGACAATTCTCATTTATAAATTGCCCAAATTAAACCGTAAGGAGATTGAAAAAATGTTTAGTTTAAGTGATTTAAGAGAAACTAAAGTCTATCAAGAAGCTTTAGAGGAAGGCAAAGAGGAAGGCAAAGAGGAAGGTAAAGAAGAAAAAGCTCGACAAATTGCCCTAAAAATGCTTTCTGCTGGTTTTCCTATCCCAGAAATCGCCCAATTTACCGATTTATCCCCCGATGCGATCGAGGAATTACAAAGACAGCAGCACAATTAAAGCTTTTAACTGCAAAGGGTGGAGAATTGGCAAAATTTTGGCTCATCTCCCCACCCCAAGCGCGGTTAACGACGTTTAGCGAGGCGACGCACCACTAAACCGCCCCCTAGTATGCCTAATCCGATAATACTAGAAGGTTCGGGCGTTTTGAATACCTGTATGCGATTGTTGAACGTATCGGCCACATAGATATTACTATCGCCACCGACAGCGATACCGTAGGGTGTATTGAACTGACCGTTCCCCGTACCGGAGCTACCGAAAGCGTACTGGAAGACACCACCGGAGTTAAACACCTGTACGCGGTTGTTGTTCGTATCGGCCACATAGATCTTACCAACGCCATCGACAGCGACACCACCGGGTGAACTGAACTCACCGTTCCCCGAACCGGGTATGAGGCTACAGATACCTAAAGGGGACGAGACGTTTCCACTGGAGTCGAACACCTGTACGCAGTTGTTGGAAGTATCGGCTACATAGATCTTACCACTGCTACCGACGGCGATACCTTGGGGGAAACTCAAATCACCGACCCCGAAAGTGGACAGGACATTTCCACTGGAGTCGAACACCTGTACGCGATCGTTTAACGTATCGGCTACATAGATATTACCACCGCTACCGACGGCGATGCCGTAGGGGACAAGCAAATCACCGACCCCGACAGTGGACTGGAAGACTCCACTGGAGTTGAATATCTGTACCCGATTGTTGAACGTATCGGCCACATAGATATTACCATCGCTACCGACAGCGATACCACTGGGTGAATCGAACTGACCGTCCCCCGCACCGGAGCTACCGAAAGTGGACAGGAAGCCTCCATTGGAGTCGAACACCTGTATGCGGTTGTTGGCAGCATCGGCTACATAGATCTTACCACCGCTACCGACGGCGATACCGAAGGGGTTATTGAACTGACCGTCCACTTTACCTTTGCTACCGAAAGCGAATTTAAAATCGGCCGCAGTGGCACTGGTGGCAATACTAATACATCCGATCGCAGTGGCCGTGACTAGGGAAAAAGATTTCAGCAGAGCCTTTGATAAGCTAAGCTTCTCTCGCCCCCCATGTTTGATAAGCTTGACTAATAACATAAAGCTTCATAAAATTGATGTGATTGCAAGCTACCCCTTCCTCTAGCAATTGTCAAGAAATTTCTGGGAATATGTGACAAATTGGCCAATATCTATGGGATCAGTCTATGGTTAGAATTGAATTTTGCCTATAATGTATTCCGCGCTACGATTCTCTTCGGCAACAGTTACGGCCAATACAGGATGTCAACACCGGCGACCGAGGGTATCCTAGGAGAAACGGAAAGTAATCCCTGACAATGTTTGATAATATTTGTAAATTTATTGCCGAAAACTTCTCCGATGATCTAGCCACTTGGTTATTGGGTTCTCCCCTCCCCTTAACCGTCCTCGACCCGACGGAATTACAATTAGACCCCATTCGTGCCGATTCTCTGATTTTTTTGCAGTCAGAGGAATTAATTCTTCATACCGAGT
>NZ_JAJTDH010000091.1:0-16923 GCF_021300285.1 Microcystis sp. 49638_E5
TAAGAATAGGCTTTTTCCATGTCTCACATTTTAGCATATATTTTGTAAATGCGCTAATATTTAACAGTAAAGCCGTCGTAGAACGACGGGGTTTCAGACCCAAATTTTCGATGACGATATAAATAGCAAAAACTATAGACGAATAGCTATGAGCTTTGGTGAAGAATTTGAATTACTGCTGCGGGCCCGTTATCCTCTCATCTATACTACCACCCTAGAAGAAGAACGTCTGGAAAAAGCGATCGCCGATATTGCCAAACAGAGCAATAACCGTGCTGTCTATGTCTGGGATTTTGTGGATGGTTATCAAGATAATCCCAATAACGAGAACTTTGCTCGGCGTAATCCCCTGCAAGCTCTTGAATTCGTCGAAAAGCTGCCGACTAACATCGCCGCGATCATAATTTTACGCGATTTCCAGCGCTTTTTAGAAGATATTGCCATCGCCAGAAAATTGCGAAATCTGGCCCGTTCTCTGAAATCTCAGCCCAAAAACCTAATTATCGTCGCTCCCGAACTGTCTATCCCCTCGGATCTAACCGAAGTAATCACCGTCGTCGATTTTCCCCTCCCCAGTGGCGAAGAAATTAAACAGGAAATCCAGCGATTAATCGCCGCCACCGGACAACCCGTCAAAGAACCACTCCTGGATGAATTAGTGCTTTCTGCCCAAGGATTATCCCTAGAGAGAATTCGTCGGGTTTTAGCCAAATGTTTAGCCAGTCACGGCAAAATTGAGCCAGAGGACGTGGAATTAATTTTGGCAGAAAAACGCCAATCGATTCGTCAAACCCAGATATTAGACTTTTATCCCGCCACAGAGCAGATTTCTGACATCGGCGGCCTAGATAACCTCAAAGATTGGCTGATTCGTCGCGGTGGTGCCTTTAGTGAACGCGCCCGCGCCTACGGTTTACCCAATCCCCGGGGTTTACTATTGGTGGGAATTCAAGGGACGGGTAAATCCCTGACAGCGAAAGCTATTTCCCATCATTGGCACTTACCCCTACTGCGTCTAGACGTGGGGCGTTTATTTGGCGGATTGGTGGGAGAATCGGAATCGCGTACCCGTCAGATGATTAATCTCGCCGAAGCTTTAGCTCCCTGTGTGCTGTGGATAGACGAAATCGATAAAGCTTTCGCCGGAGTGGATGGGAAAGGCGACGGGGGAACCACCGGGCGGGTTTTCGGGACTTTTATCACTTGGTTAGCCGAGAAACAATCGCCGGTTTTTGTCGTCGCTACAGCTAATAACATCCAATCTCTGCCCCCGGAAATGTTGCGAAAAGGACGCTTCGATGAGATATTTTTTGTCGGACTACCTAGCCAAAAGTCCCGCGAGGAGATTTTTAGCGTTCATTTGGGGAAAGTGCGGCCCCATAATCTGAAAAGTTATGATATAAAGCGATTAGCCTACGAAACTCCCGATTTTTCGGGGGCAGAAATCGAACAAACCATCGTGGAAGCGATGCACATCGGGTTTAGTCAAAATCGCGACTTTAGCACCGATGATGTGCTTGAGGCCGCTAGTCAGATTATACCCCTGGCTCGCACTGCCCAAGAACAGATTCAATTTCTACAGGATTGGGCTAAGTCCGGTAAAGCTCGTTTAGCCTCTCGCGATGATCGTTTTAATGTCAATCCTAACAGTTAATTTAGCACCAATATGAAGCGTTTATCCGGTTTATTGCAATTTATGCTCGGTTTTGTCATGGGAGTGGCGATTTTGGTCGGTGGGGCTACTGCTGTCGCCTATATGCTTCTCTCCGGTATGAATTCTAATCCTCCTAAACCCGTCTTTACCGAGGAGAAAAAAGAGGAAACTAAGGAGGAAAAAGCTGCTAAACCCCAAGCTGAGGTGAAAGAGTCTCCCACAGCTGCACCAGCACCAAAAGCTTCCCCGAAACCCAGTCCCGAAGAAACAAAAAGAGAAACCAAATCCGAGGGTTATCAAGCGCGGGTGACATGGCAAAGCGGTTTAAGTTTGCGCTCTGAACCTACCAGTGAATCGACTCGTCTCGGCGGTCTGGATTATAATACTAAAGTCAGTGTGGTGGGAACCAGCAGCGATGGCCAATGGCATCGCGTGCGTCTGTCCGATGGTCGCGAAGGTTGGATTAAAGCGGGTAATATTTCTAGAGTCGAGTAAATATTTAGAAGGGTTAGGTTTTAGGTTTTCTAAATCTACCCCTTTCCCTAATCAGTAATTGGACAAAGTTAAATTGACACTCTGGAAGGAGAGAACCCCAGAACTGCTCAACTCCAGAAGTCAAAAATATCTGTGATTAATCCTGTCTGGGTACTTAATCACTACTTCAAGAGCGATTATCGCGATTAACTTTTCTGATTAACCAATAACTTGCCGCTAAAGCTAAGGTTCCCACAGTGAGGGCAATTAAATCATCTTTACTGTATTTATTGGGGTCAAAAATAATAATTTTTCGAGAGATGGCAATTAAAGCCGTAACTACGACTAATTCAACCTGTACGATGTGTTTTCTTAGGTAAGCAGTGACGTTTTCTAATAACTCTAAAGCGATCAAAATATTGAGAAATAATCCGAAGATTTCAATTAAAGTTTTACTAAAAAAACCGACGGGTTCCGTAGTAAATAGGTCTTTGATTAGGATAACTACTAGGTCATAAAGAGAAACAATAATAACAACAATTAAGGCTACGGATAAAACCTTAGAAACTATGTTTTCGATGAGATGAATCGACCTCATGAAATCTTCATCGCGCCATTGTTGACCAAAATTGATAAGTAGTTTCCGTATCTGTTTGAGCATGATCGATTAAGTAAAAAGTAAAAATTATTATTGTATTTTATTGCTAATTGTTCTATTTAGTTGACAAGTAAGTATATCCCCCCTTGATAAAGGGGGTGCTGATCTCCCCTTGATCCCCCCTTAATAAGGGGGGTGCTGATCCCCCCTTGATCCCCCCTTAATAAGGGGGGTGCTGATCCCCCCTTGATCCCCCCTTGATAAGGGGGGTGCTGATCCCCCCTTGATCCCCCCTTGATAAGGGGGGTGCTGATCCCCCCTTGATCCCCCCTTGATAAAATGCTCACATCTAGCTGACATCATCGTGAGCGAAACGATTATAGAGGAAGTCGAGGGCATAGTTACGCAGACGATAATATTCAGGGTCCTCCATAATTCTCTCCCGATCGCGGGGACGGGGGAAATGAATATTCATCACTTCGCCGATTTTCGCTTCCGGTCCATTGGTCATCATTACCAGCTTATCAGCGAGGAAAAGGGCCTCATCGATATCGTGGGTAATCATCAACACCGTACAGCGTTTATCTTGCCAGATTTTCAGCAATTCTTCCTGTAATTCCTCTTTGGTAATCGCATCCAACGCACCGAAAGGTTCATCGAGAATTAATACTTCCGGACGGATAGAAAGGGCCCGGGCGATCGAAACCCGTTGTTTCATCCCCCCGGAGATTTGGGGAGGGGTTTTGTCCATAGCTTCGGTTAAACCCACCATAGCTAAATGTTCCCGCACGATCGAGCGTTTTTGTGCCTCTGGAGCATTGGGAGACACCGCATCTACCGCGAGATAGACATTTTCAAAAACACTTAACCAAGGCAATAAAGCATAGTTTTGAAACACTACCATGCGATCGGGCCCGGGTTTAGTAATTTTCTTACCGTTAACTTTAACGATGCCATCAGTGGGAGAAGAAAAACCCGACACCATATTTAATAGGGTGGATTTACCGCAACCGGAGTGACCGATCACACAGATAAATTCACCTTCATTGATGCTGAGATTAACATCCTTGAGGACAGTGTAGGGGCCTCTAGGAGTGGGATAAACCTTAGAAACTCCTTCAATGGTGACAAAAGCTTCTTTACTGGGGGTCTGGGTTGCTCGGTTAACGGTGTCGGTGGTAGTGTACATGATTAGTCTTTGGGGGAAATTAGTTAATAGGAGCAATGGCCGGGGATAATTGGTTAGGAATTATCCCCTTAGTCGATTTTTAGGCAATTTTGCGAGATTCACTGGCACTAGGACGAGCATCAATAGCCACTTCGGCCATGGTGACGTTTTGTTTGATCTCTAAACTATTGAGATAACCGATCGGATCCTCGGCATCAAACTCGATACCATCGAATAAAAGGATCGGTGTGCGACGATATTTAATATCCCCTAGACCCAATTCCCGGGCTGCGGTACTAAAGACACCCACCCGACAGACTCGTTCGAGAATTTCTACCCAGTTACGCGGGAAAGGAATGTGGCCCCAGCGAGCCATTTGGGTCATCATCCAGAGGTGTTCGGTACGACTGGGACGATTTACCCCATCCCCATAGAACAGATGGTGTGCATATTCTTTCATCGGTCGATCGAGACTGCACGCATAGGAGTTGGGATCACCCAGTTGGATATAATCGATATTGGTACTAAGATACTGACGACTGGCGAGGATTTGACGAATTTCTTCCTGATTCCCTTCCTCGGCACAGTAGCGACAACCTTCCAGCAGTGCTTTAACTAAAGCGACGTGGGTATTAGGGTATTTATTGGCCCAATCTTCCCGAACTCCCAGGGCCTTACCCGGGTGGCCCTGCCAGATTTCTAAGTCGGTGGCGACGGTGTAACCGATACCTTCCATGGCGGACCTGAGATTCCAAGGTTCACCGACACAGTAACCGTCAATACTACCGGTTTTCAGGTCGGCTACCATTTGGGCCGGGGGAATAGTTTCGAGGTGAACATCTTTATCGGGGTCAATTCCCGCTGCCGCTAACCAGTAACGCAGGAGCAAATTGTGCATTGAGGAGGGGTGAACAATGCCAAAAATATGGCGCTGCTCCTTCGATTCCAATAGCATCTGTCTTAAGGCGTTACCGTCAATCACTCCCTCGTCATAGAAGCGTTTAGCGAGGGTGACACCGTTACCGTTACGAGTCATAGTCAGGGCGCTGACAATCGGCAAAGGTTGCTCCTGATAACCACCGACGGTTAACCAGGTGGGCATTCCCGAAGGCATTTGCGCCCCGTCGAGGAATCCCCCCGCGATCCCGTCCACAACGCCTCGCCAACTGGTTTCCCGGACCAAATTCACCTCATCTAGACCATGTTTAGTAAAGAATCCCTTTTCTTTGGCCACTGCTAGGGGCGCGCAAGCGGTGAGGGGAACAAAACCGATTTCTAGATTGACTTTTTCTAAACCGTGACGGGCAATTACTTCGACTTTGCGAGCGCGTAGTTTTTTGATCCGTTTTTGTTGGTTGAGGAAATAGATAATCTCACTCCGGAGACTGTAGTAACTGGGGTGTTCCACCACTTCCATGCGTTTGCGGGGACGGGGGATATCTACTTCCAAAATACCGCCAATTTTTGAGCCGGGACCGTTGGTGAGCATGACGATGCGATCGGATAATAGCACCGCTTCATCCACATCGTGCGTCACCATTACCGAGGTCATTTGGTATTCTTCGCACAGCTGCATTAACTGTTCCTGTAGATTACCTCTAGTCAGGGCATCTAACGCCCCAAAGGGTTCATCTAAAAGTAGGACTTTCGGACGAATGGCTAGGGCGCGAGCGATCGCTACCCGTTGTTTCATCCCCCCCGATAATTCGTTGGGACGTTTATCCACTGCATGACGAAGATTGACCAGATCGATATATTTTTCGACTTCGGCTTTTCTTTCTTCTTCTGATAGTTGGGTGAGAACTTGATCGACGGCCAGAGTGATATTTTCTTTGACGGTTAACCAGGGTAAAAGGGAATAGTTTTGGAAGACTACCATGCGATCAGGACCCGGTTTTTTAATGCTTTGACCTTGCAAAGTCACCACCCCTTCCGTGGGCAAATCTAAACCAGCGATCATGTTTAAGAGGGTAGATTTTCCACAACCAGAGTGACCGATAAGGGAGATAAATTCCCCTTTTTTTATCTGTAAATCGATACCTTTCAAGGCCACATATTCACCGCCACCACTGAGGGGGAATACTTTATCGATGTTATCGACAGCGACAAACAAACTCATAGTTTTTTTCTCCTTAAATTTCCTCAAGTTTCAGTTATTTAGAAATGGGGAAAGTTTCCCCATTGATTCCCTATTGACGAACGATTTGATTTTGCAACCAAGCCATAAAGCGATCGAGTAATAAACCCACACCACCGATATAAAACAGCGCGAGAATAATATCGCTGATGTAGTTATTTTGGTAGGCATCCCAGATAAAGAAACCGATACCGACGATACCCGACATAACGATTTCAGCGGCGATAATCGCTAACCAAGCTAAACCGATCGCAATTCTCAAACCAGTGAATATGTAGGGAAGTGCCGAGGGAATTAATATCTTGAAAAAGAATTTTTTGCTGGACAATTGCAAGACTTGTTTAACGTTGATATAGTCTTGGGGAATTTGTTGGACACCGACGGTGGTATTAATCAAAATCGGCCAAACTGCGGTAATAAAGATAACGAATAAAGCAGCTGGTTGATTTTGTTGTAAAGCGGCCAAAGATAGGGGAACCCAAGCAAGAGGAGGAACTGTTCTCAGGAATTGGAAAAGGGGATCGAGGGCCTTATTTAAGAAAGAATTTAAACCGACCATAATCCCAACGCCAATACCCACCACTGCGGCAAAAGAATAACCGATTAATACCCGTTGCAGACTGGCTAAAGTTTGCCAGAATAGTCCCTTATCAATGCCCCCACGATCAAAGAAAGGATACATTAAATAAGTACGGGTACGCTCATTGGTGATTAGGTCGGATGGGGGGGGTAATTTGATTAATCCCAGCATCGAGACTAATTGCCAAACAATCAGAAAACCCAGGGTACCGATAATCGGGGGAAGAATGTCATGGGAATGCTTTTTCCAGAATTTACTGAAGTTGAAACCACCGTTACTTTTTCTGCTGACGCTACTTGCCATTTTGCCGTTTTCCTTTGTTGAAGATAAAGTTACTTGATTGGGAAGAGAAGAAAACATTTTTGGGATTAATAGACTAGATATTTTATGCCCCTAGCCTATCGAGAAAAGCTCGCTATTTTTTGATCGCCAAACTATCGAGATAAGCTTGGGGATTGGCAGGATCAAAAGTTTTGCCATCAAAGAATTTTTCGACACCCCGGGAGGTACTGGTGGGAATATCGGCCGCGGGAACTCCTAATTCTGTGGCTGCCGCTTTCCAAAGATCCTCGCGGTTAACTTTGTCGATTAAGGCTGAGGCAGTGGTTAAAGTTTCTTTCGGCAAGAAACCCCAACGAACACTTTCGGTTAAAAACCAGAGATCATGACTCTTGTAGGGATAGGAAACGCTACCGGCGGGATCTTTCCAGTAGAAAACCCCTTTATTTTTGTCGGTGATTTCCGGTTTACCGTCACCCATTTTCTGCATTCCTTTGAGGGGACCGGCGATAATTTCTTCTTTGAGGTTGAAATAAGCCGGTTTAGCGAGAATTGCTGCCGCTTCTGCCCGATTTGCCTCTTGATCGAGCCATTGCTGCGCTTCCATAATTCCTTTTAATAGGGCCTTGGTGGCTTTTGGGTTTTTATCCACCCAATCGGCACGGATAGCGAGGTATTCTTCCGGGTGATAGGGCCAGATTTCTGCGGTTAAAGCTGACATAAAACCGATCTGATCAGCCACAATTCTCGCCGGCCAAGGATCGCCGGTACTAAACGCATCCATGGTTCCCGTTTTCATGTTGGCCACGGTTTGGGCGGCAGGAACCGCAATTAGGTTAATATCCGTATCGGGGTTAATACCACCGGCGGCTAACCAGTAACGAATCCAGAAGTCTTGGTTAGCTTTCGGGAAGGTATAGGCGGCTTTAAAGGGAGTTCCCGTCGTTTTCATGGCGAGGATGTAATCTTTGGCGGGTTTCAGGTCTAAACCGATATTTTTGCCCTCGTGTTTACCTGCGATCGCAATTCCGTTACCCTGGGTGTTTAACTGCGCTAACACATACATGGGGACTTTAACGTTATTTTTGGTGATTAGTCCCTCGGAAATTAGGTAAGGCATGGGCATTTGCCACTGTCCTCCGTCAATTCCGCCCGCATCTGCCCCAATTTCCACGTTATCTCTAGCGGATCCCCAGTTTGCTTGTTTGGAGACTTCCACATCGGCCATCCCGTATTTAGCAAAAAAGCCTTTTTCCTTGGCAATAATTAAGGGTGCGGCCTCAACGATAGGAATATAACCTAATTTAATTTTGGTGGTTTCGGGGGCCTCTCCGGGGGCCACCGCTACGGGAGAGGCTGCCGGGGAAGCGGGCGCGGTGGTGGTGGTTCCACCCGTACTGTCGGGGGGATTACCCAAACAACCTTTGAGGACAACAGCCCCTGCCGCTGAAACCGCCGCCGTGGTTAAAAATTTCCGTCTCGAAAAATTTGACATAGAATCCTCCTACCTGCTGCTAAAGCAAATATGTGTGCTGAATTATGGGTAAAGGAATTCCTCGCTAAACTTTCCTTCTAGCCTGTGCTATAGAAATTTAGCTATGGAATATTGAATCTCGATTGAACTTACTAAATAAGTCTAGCGGAATTTGGAAAAAATAATTAATCTGATCGAGAATTTTATTTACAAAAATTTAATTCGATTGATAAGAATTAATTAAGACCATTGATATATCTAGCTTCTAGGCACTTAAAAAGGTTTCCGCAGGAGCGCCGGCGCAGGGGTGATGGGGTGATGGGAGTAGGGAGAAACAACAAAATGAGCCAAGGGTGAGTTTTAGGAATGCGGTTCCTTGCGGCTTGGTAGAATGGACAATATGCTTTCACCCCAAAGTAATGACCAGATCCAAACAGCCGAAATCACCGAACTCCTCTGATTCGCCTACCTCTCCTGCCTTGGCGCTGTCTTCCCTACATTTTCGTCTCCAAGCTTTAGAGGAGGAGCATCAGTGGCTCCTCAAGCAGATTGGCAGAAAACGCAACGAACTGAAGAAATTCCTCGACCAGATGCGTTCCTTGGCGACAGAGATTTTCCAGAGAGGGCAACCCCTCTATCAAAAACTTATCGACCTCGACAGCGAAATACACGCCCTTTTTGACGAAATCCTCACTGCTAGAAAAATGGGGCAGCAGACAAAAAAAAGGATTCTCGGAATTTACGAGACACTTCAGTTAACGGGGGTGATTAGCCCAAAATTTGAGGATGAAGATGAAGAACTAGACGAACTTTTCGGAGACGAAGAGTCGGAAGGATCATCGGAGCAATCCGCGCAGGATTTCTTCTCTGGGGGAGACTCCTACGGCCGTAACGATGATGGAACAGAGATATCACCTGAAAGCTCGCCTAAATCTCCCGAATCTAGACAAATACGCCGCACTTTCCTGAGAATGGCTGAGATTTTTCACCCCGACAAGGTTACGGATCCCGAAACTCGGATGCGTCACAATGAGATCATGAAGGAGGTCAACCGTGCCTATAAAGAGGGAGATATTGCCAAACTGCTCGAAATCGAACGACAGCATCAAATGGGGGACTCTTTCGCGGTTGAAGGCTCATCGGAAAGCGACCTTAAACGACAGTGCGAGAGGGTTGAAACCAATAACGAACTACTTAAAAAGCAATACGAGAACCTGAAAAGAGAACTGCGCTCGGTGCGAAATACCCCGGAAGGCGAGATGGTGAGGGCCAGTCGCGCTTGTGAGAAGGATGGCATCGACCCGATTGAGCAAATGCTAGAGGAGATGAAATTACAAGTTCAATCCACCGAAAAAATCTATAATTTTGTCCGTGACTTTCGCGATAAAAAGATAACGGTTAAAGAGTTTCTGCGCGGACCGGTCAGGATGGGCAGAAGCCCGGAAGAGATGGAAGACATTCTTGATCAACTTCTGGAGCAACTTCGCGGAATCAGCCGTTAAAGAGAGAAAGCCAATATTTAGGGTTTGCGGCAAAAAGTTTCTTGTGGGGGCAGGGTGTGGGGTTTTGCCTAATTTTTAAATCCGTTGAGTAATGCACAGAAAACGGGTTTCTCCGAGAAACCCGTTTTCTACTCATGCAAAAGACAAAAGGGGGAATAAATAATCAGTTTTCAATAACCAGATTTAGTATGATTTTTGATCTGCCCTAGAGTGTTGCTATCACCTTTGACAAAATCACTAATCGTACAAGTATCGAGCAAAACCAGCACTAAATCACCTCATCTTCTCTAGGTGGGGAAAGTTCCTCTCTATAAGCTTCAAAAATAATACCATCACTTATACCTTGAAAATTAAGGATAGTTGACGACCATTGAGACTGTTCTTTTGTGGTAATTAAAAGCTGTATTGCTTCTCGAATCAAAGCATTCTGGGATTTGCCTGTAGAGTGAGATAAAGCCTGTAGTTGCTGACTTAATTCATCTTCCAGATAAAGATTGAAGTTCATAACTTAAATTAAGCAAATAAGTAGCTGGTTATAATTAAATGAAAAATGGACTTTAGGTTCGATCCCCCCTGCCCCCCTTGATAAGGGGGGTGCCGGTAGGCGGGGGGATCCCCCTTGATAAGGGGGGTGCCGGTAGGCGGGGGGATCCCCCTTGATAAGGGGGGTGCCGGTAGGCGGGGGGATCCCCCTTGATAAGGGGGCATCTGATAATTTTTAACGCCTACCTACTTATCAATTAACTTTATTATAACAGGATAACTTCTTTCTTTTCTGGGCTGAGATATTTATCAGCGTTTACTATTCTAATAGCAAACTGACCAGCTTTTTGAGCAACTTTACTGCCCATAATATAACACCACCTTCCCAACTGATAACCGATAATTCTTTCATTGCCTTAATAAAATTTAACATTAACGCCATTTTCTCAAAAAAATCGACCCGCCTAAGGGCGGGAAAGAAAAGAAAAAAGAAAAAATAGGGAATAAGGGTAAAAAGGGAAAAAAAGGGAAAAAGGGTTACAGAGTCCTCCCAGCCCCGCACACCACCCGAAAACCGAATTCGTAGTAGTAGACGCGGCGGGGGAGGTCGAAGCGGTAAGCGGAACGGCAGGCAGGATTGAAGGACCAAGAACCGCCCCGCAGAGAAGAACAATTATCATCCCCATTTTCTGTCCAGACACTGCCATCCGTCGGCGCACCATGATAATTATCATGCCAAGTATCGGCGCACCATTCCCAGACATTGCCGTGCATATCGTACAGTCCAAAGGCATTGGGGGGAAATTGTCCCACAGGAGTCGTTTGTCGTCGATATTCTCCGTTCGGTTCATCGGCGTAGGTTTCGCCGGACTTGTAGTTGGCCAATTCCCCGGTAATGGTTTCCCCAAAGTAAAATGGGGTGGTGGTTCCAGCACGACAAGCGTACTCCCATTCCGCCTCACTCGGTAGTCGGTATTCCCTTCCGGTCAGCTTTGATAATCTTGCACAGAACTCGATCGCATGGTCCCAGTTGACTTTTTCCACGGGCCGGCGATCGCTATCGGGACGGTCTTTAAAATGGGCCGGGTTGAGATCAAGGTCTTGTTTAACTTTTAAATCGGTACGAGAGGCGATCGCTTTCCACTGGGCCTGGGTGATGGGATATTTACCTATAAAGAAGGGTGGGACAGTTACTTCATGTTGTGGTCTTTCCTTTCTAAATCCTTCCCAACCAAATTTTTTTACCAGTCTTTCGATTTCCTCGTCTTCTGTTCCCATCGTGAATGTACCCCCCGGGATGGCGACCATTTCTAGGGTGATGCCGTTGCCCAAATCTTGGGCGAAATATTGGGACTGCTTCGACTCTTTTTTGATTTGCTCACCCTTCGCATTTACTCGCACCACCTCAAAGTTAAATACCTTGAGTCCAATTTCTTGAGAAGGTTTAGGGGTCGATGACCTATTTCCCTCGGACCCCGTGACGTATTCGCGACGCGTAAAAAGAATCGAAGACTGTCTTAGAGCGATGCGCTTGATAGCTTCGATCGCATCTAAATCGCCACGAGATGCTCCTAAGACACGAATCCATAACTGTTCAGCTAAGTCAAGGTCGCCCCTATTTTCTGCTAAGGAAGCTTGATACTTTAGGGGTTGCACGTCCCTAAGCGTGGCAACTTGTTCTAACAAAATAAAATAGAGCTTGTGGGGCGGTTCTGCTTTTAGATAGGGATTCTGTCTCGGTTTCCCATATCTAGCGTTAGTTTGCTCGACTTGACGGCGCAGATATTCGTCTAAACGCTCGACCGTAGCACAATTGGCTTCTCCTCGCCGCCGCAATCCTTCCAGCAGCCCATGAGTAAATGAGCCTTGTTGCAACTCATCGATCTCCCAAGATTGCTGATTGGCAGTACAGGAATAAAAGGTTATGACTCCCTGATGCTCCTCTTCTCCAATGCCCAGACCGCCTCGGCTGTCCTCATCTCGACAGGCATCTAACAATAGTACGACGTTATCCGCCCCAGACCGCCGCAGCCGCTCGGTGACATAATCCACCGATACAGCCGTTTCTCTTACATTGCCCGGATCACTATCTGGCAGCATCAGATAGTCTTTGTCTTGATAGCGCCTGCCATGACCAGCAAAGAAAAACCAGAGATTGTCTCCAGACTTAAGCAGGGGAGTCTCGAACTGCTTCTGAAGAAACCGCTTGAGACGACCGTAGGTTGGCTGCGTGGGAATGGGGGGACTAGCAGGAATGGGTGGAGAATCTTCGGTAAAGAGAAATATCCCACTGTGATCGAATCCTCCCTCCCCTTCACACCAAGCTTTGATCGCTTCCGCGTCTTTCTTGGCGTATTTCAGTGGCTTGAGGTTGTCATACTCGTTGATGCCGATCGCTATCACCCAGTTTTTAGCCATCTTTTCTCTTGAACTTAAATGTCATCGCTCCTTTCCCTCCTGCTTTGCCCCCGATCCCAAACAGGCTAACTTGTCCTTCCCCATTAATTTCTACAGACAGTTCCACTTCATCGAGCCGGATTTTAGCGCCTGGAGGATCGGCTTCATTGAGCATTTCCCGCATCGCTTTGAGAAAGCCCTGCATTTCTAGCTTCAGTTTGGACACATCCACTTGACTTCTTTCGGTGGCCGCAACTTCGGGCGATTTTTCCTTTCCTTCAAGCCTTCCCCCGGTATCACGGCTACTTCTAGCGCCGGTGGGCGTTTTTTGAAGATCATCACCCGTAATAATCCATATTTTGCTGGGAGTCGCGATATCTTCGGTCATTGTGTTGATTTCCCCTAAATGTTATCTCACTTGCCTTTAACCAAACATTCTAACTCCACTATCTTTCCCTCGACATCAAGCCACTACAGTGGCACCCCTGAGATAATCTTCTAGTTGGCGATCATTGTCGTGACTGAGATTGCCTAGAGGTAAAGTTTCGACGCTAAAAGCTCTCACCTCGCTAACTTCTAATGTATCTTTGATCTGAAAATTCCCCGCAGCTGTCACTTCAATTAAAACTGAAATGGAGTGAATGCGCGGATCACGCTCAAAAGAGGAATAAACCCCGACTAAACGCCCTAAACTGACTAAATTTAATCCTGTTTCCTCTTTTAATTCCCTTTGAGCAGTATTAAAAATATCTTCCCCCCAATCGACCATTCCCCCCGGTAGGGCCCATTTGCCGGTGTCTCTGCGTCGGATTAAAACAATTGTACCATCAGCAAGCAGCGGAATCATTGTCACCCCAGTTACAGGATGACGAAAGATAATTCCCATCACACTTTTAATAAAATGCCAAACACGACCCATATATAAAGCTAAAAAATAAAAAAAGGGGACGGGATTACTGGAGTTAGGACTTTTGCCTATTGCCTATTGCCTAACACCTATCCCCCAACCCCTAACAATATCAATCTTGACATCCTCGCCGCCCTAAAAGTGCGGCGATTCCTAAACCTCACGATTTAAGTTTCTGCTTCCACCACCGTCGCATACCACAGTTAAAAAACCATGTACTGTCTTACACACACTTGGTTTTCGAGACTGGCCTTTTAATTCTAACGTAAAGCCAACCTAGAACGGCGGGGTTTCAGACGCAAATTTTCGATGATCGAGAATGGCTTTAGCTTGAATTAAAGCCGATCGCACTTGTTCAAAACCTGTGCCACCATAGCTATTACGGGCCGCTACTACCTGACGAGGAGCGATCGCGTCGTAGATATCGGCCTCAAAAGCTGGATGTAATTCTTGCCATTCCGTCAGGGTTAAATCTTTTAATAACTTACCCGCTGCCAAACTGCTTTTAACGACTTTCCCGACTAAATTATAAGCTTCTCGGAAGGGAATTCCCTTACTGGCTAAATAATCCGCCACATCCGTCGCATTAGAAAAATCTTCCGCCACCGCGTTAGCTAATCGGTCGGTTTTAAATTGAATCCCGGTGGCTAAAAGTACCGTCATCGCTTGTAAACAAATCCGCACGGTTTTAACGCCATCAAATAACGCTTCCTTGTCCTCCTGCAAGTCTTTGTTATAGGCTAGGGGTAAACCCTTCATTAAGGTCAATAACGCTTGTAAATGCCCAAAAACCCGCCCTGTTTTGCCGCGCACTAATTCGGGAACATCGGGGTTTTTTTTCTGGGGCATAATGCTAGATCCCGTGGCACAACTATCGGTGAGAGTGATAAAACTAAATTCTTGGGAAGACCAGAGAATCATTTCTTCGCTCAAACGGCTCAGGTGGACCATAATCAGACTAGCGGCCGTCATAAATTCAATGGCAAAATCTCGATCGCTGACTCCATCGAGACTATTGTTATACACCTGCTCAAAATCGAGTAAATTGGCACTGTAATGACGATCGATGGGAAAAGTCGTCCCCGCTAAGGCCCCGCATCCTAGGGGCGAAATATTAGTCCTAGCGCGAATTTCCCCCAATCTTTGGTGATCCCGTTCGGCCATTTGAAAATAAGCGAGGAGATGATGGGCTAAACTAATCGGTTGAGCGCGCTGTAGGTGGGTATAACCAGGGATCAGGGTTTCCAGATGGTTTTCAGCGTGATTGACTAAAGCTTGCTGAAAATTGCGAATTTCTTGCCTAATATCATCGATTTGTTGTCTAAGATACAGACGTATATCCGTTCCTACCTGATCGTTGCGCGAACGGGCCGTGTGCAGTTTTTTGCCCACATCTCCCACGATCTCGGTTAAACGACGTTCCACGGCAAAATGCACGTCCTCTTGATCGATGCCGGGGTTAAAGTTGCCAGTGCGGTATTCTTGACGAATTTGTTCCAATCCAGAGACGAGACTATCAGCTTCTTCGGGGCTGATAATACCCGTATAGGCGAGCATTTTAGCGTGAGCTATCGATCCGGTGAGATCATACTCGATTAATTCGATATCAAAGCCAATACTGGCGTTAAATTCTACGATCGTAGGATGGAGACTACCTTCAAAGCGATCGCTCCAAGTTTTCTTTGCTGTCACTGTTTTCGTTAGATGATTGTGTATAAAGTTAACCAAAATATGCTAGGCAATTTTTAGGGATAATCTGGTGCTGATAGCATTACCGCTTCAGGTTAGAAAAATCTCCAACTCTACAAGCATAAGAATAGCAAGAATTGCTCACTCTGGCTGAAGGCTGATAGGCGAAAAGCTAATAAGAGGTAAAACCTCGAAACATATAACCGACAATGAAACCGATTAATAGGGCCCATACTTGCCCAGTTTTGACGAAATTTGAGAAGGATTTCTGGAAATTCCCGATGACATCCACGTCTTGATCCAAAATAGTCATCAAGACATTGGTAAGGGGCGAAAAGTCGATCGAGACAGATAGATGATGGAAGATGTCGATCACTATGGCATTCCTCAAAAACGAAAATCTACAGAACAAGTTAACATGAAAACGACTAAATCAAAACCACTTTTTTCTCCTCGGTGGTGAGTTGGAAAGGAGGTCACTTTCAAGATGACTGAGATTGCTGGTAATAGGATAATAATAAGTTGCCCGCTTTTGCTAAATCTTGCCCAAAGGCGATAATTCCTTCCTCATGACCACTCATCACTAAAATTTGTTGCTCTTCTAGACGCTCTTCTTGACATAAACGGATAATTTCTGCGGCCATTTCTGGGGTTCCATAGGCGATATTTTCTTGAGTGGTCGGCACTCGATACATTAAATTTTGCCACAGGGGGCGATGATGAATATGAATCACCCCATTAATCTGGGGATTCGCTTCATAAATCGCTCCATGGGTGAGAGTTTCCGAAGAAGCGGCGATTGTTCCCCGACAAGTGACCCAATTTTCTCTCCAATCGTAGTCTATAACTGTGGTGTAATGGGATTCATTTAATACTGAGATACCCCCAGTGTTAGTGCCAGAAATAATGATTTCTTTGTCTATTTTTCCTCGTTTACTCACATTCCCAAAACCGATTCCGTTATCGTATTGACCGATTAATCCCAGTTGATAGAGGCGATTGCGCCAATAATTTAATTCTGCAATCTCTGAGCTTATTAAGGGACGGTCAGGAATCCAAGTACAATTGTATTTAACGTAACCTTCATCAATCATAGATTTTTCTGAAAATATTCGGGATAACTTTGACAAACTTGCTGCACAAATTCCTGGAGAGGATAGGAAATATTAGTGATATAATTATCTTTAATTACTTGGGAGAATAGGGGTAAAACTTCCGTATCTAAGGCTGGGTTAAATAAGTCCATCGGCAGGATTAAATCGGAACCTTCCCGCACATCAATTGTCTCAAAATTATCGGCTACAATTAACCAAAGAGGACGCACCCAAAGAGCCGAACGACTTTCGATCACCTGAATTACTTCTCCGTATAAAGTTCGATTTTTGCAGAATAAACTAACAATTTGATGGGGAGTAAATGTGTTCATAGACAATTCTAGTTTTCCTTGATACTAAACTCAATTTTTAGCTATATAGCGTTTTCAAATAAGACATGAAAAAGCATCGTAATTGTGGAGATTAGGAAAAGTAAATAGTTTAAGGTTGATTAAAAGATTAAATATCTTCTTCATAATCCCAAAAT
>NZ_JAJTDH010000021.1:0-60038 GCF_021300285.1 Microcystis sp. 49638_E5
CCTTTTTTGAAATCCAAAAGTACCAGATATGGGAGTGATCAGGGGGAAATTCAGCTACTTTTTCCCTGAAAATTAGGTAATTGACCCCCTCAAAATCGGTAAAACCCCACACCCTACACCCTACACCCTGCCCCTAGGAAAAACTTTTTCAGCAGACCCTATTTAGGGTTTGCTAAACAAGTCAATTGACCAGTGGAGGCAGCAGTGCTTAGTCAAGTTAAAACTACTCTTCAGCAATTTCGACTTCTTTGGGAGCCACAGGTTCTTCGGTAGCAATTTCTACTTCAATAGCCTTTTTCAGGTTAAGTTTTAGAACTTGAGAAATTGGCAAACCTTCCACCTCATTGATGAGATATTCTTGAGTTTCTGTTTCACGACGTTTGAGATAGACCGTTTTAAGCAGTGCCTCAATGCCATAACGCGTAACAATGTCGCCAATAATGGTAGAGATGCCTAAGACCCCAAGTCCACCAATTAGTCCCAGCGGACCGCCTAACCCAAAAAGTGCGTAAATCATCGGATAGGCAGTACCACCGGATGCGGCAACAGCAATAATGAAAATAATGCCGGGGAGTCCTAGAGATGCAAGTTTTTGAACAACTTCATCGAGAGAAATTCCCCAGGAGACAAGTTTTTTGTTGATGTCTGTGGGATTAATTCCGAGAAAATCATTGGGAATGGCCGTTTCAGTAGTTTCCGTCATTGATGAGACTCCTAAAATCACTAAGTTGGATTGGTTGGTCGGGATTTCAGTCATATAAAATCCATGGTAAGGCAAAAGAATACAAATTGGCTGTCTAGCAATCAGATGCCTTGCAGCATTTTACATTAGTCTTACCGTTCACACAACTTGTAGAAAATCGTCAGTTCTTAGATTAAATCCTGTTTAAAAGATAGATGAGATTGGGGAGAAAAAATTGATAACTGAGTTTTTAAAGTTGAATTGGCAGTTAACCATAGTCTTAAAAACGGATTTGGTATCAAATCTCAAGGCAAACTTTTAACTCTTCGGCTAAAATCTGGACATGGGGTTCCACCATAATCGAGACATGATTTCCTAGGACGAAATGAATCTCAACTGGCTCTGTAGAAAATTCACTCCAGCCTAAAGAGGAATCCTCGCAATCTCCAGCTATTAAATCTTTATTTGGATCATCAGATAATTCCTCACTGGCCCGTATAATCGTAATTTTACCAGGATAAGTCTGTTTAGGGAGATAATCAATCAGGCATAAACAGCTAGTTTTATAGGCTTGGACAATTTTTGCAAGCTGCCTAGTTTCCGCATTGGGAGGAAGCATATTAGCCAGTTTAAAAAAGTTTAAGGCGTATTTTAATTGTTCCTCCACTGTTAAGAGTTGAAGAGTTTCATAGGAAATATCGATGGTTTTATCTAAATAAACTTCGATACCTTTGCTGACTTCGGCTAACCACCGCGCATGATCCCAATTAATATAATCAAGCAAAATTTGTTTGTCTTTATAAGTGGGTGCTGAAGAATCAATGATTGCTAGTAATGCCACTTGTTCACCCTGATTAACCAACTGTTGAGCCATTTCAAAAGCCACATTACCACCGTAGGAATGTCCTCCCAAAAAGTAGGGTCCTTGGGGTTGTAAATCCTGCATGGCTTTAAGATAAATACTGGCTATATCCTCAATGCGAGTGATTTCTCCAAACTGTTGATAGAGATCATTTTCAAAACTGTAGAAAGGTTGATCTTTTCCTAAATAACGTCCTAAATGGTAAAAATAAAATGGTCGTCCCCCGGCCCCAGGGACACAGAAGAAAGGCGGCTTTGAACCATGAGGTTGAATGGGAACAAAATAAGACTGATTAGATGGATCTAAACCGGTTTTAATAATAGTCGCTAACTGTTCAATAGTTGGGTTTTGAAACAGTGTTGTTACGGCAATTTCTTCGCCCAACTGTTCCTTAATTTGAGTTATTAAATAAGGAGCCAACAGGGAATGACCACCGAGATCAAAAAAGTTATCCTGCACGCTAACTTTGTCAATTTTTAGCACTTTTGACCAAATTTGTACTAGGCTTAATTCTAACTGATTACGCGCTTCAATAAATCTGTCTGAATCACTGGGGTTACTAGGAGCTTTTAACGCACGGCGATCAATTTTTCCGTTAGCTGTTAAAGGGAAAAACTCCAGCAGCACAAACGCACCAGGAACCATATAACCGGGCAATTTATGGCTAAGAAATTGACGCAAATCGCCACTTGTTAGCTTTACTCCTAGCTTAGGTACAATATAGGCAACTAATTGTTTTTCCCCCGGATTGTCTTCACGAACAATCACACAAGAAGACTGTACCGCCTGATTTTGACTAAGTACAGCCTCAATTTCTCCCAATTCAATACGGAAGCCGCGAATTTTTACTTGATTGTCAATCCGTCCTACATATTCAATATTACCATCGGGTAAATAACGGGCCAAGTCTCCCGTTTTATATAATTTTGACGGCTCATTGCCCCCCTTATTAAGGGGGGTTGGGGGGATCACTTCATCCTTCTCAAAAGGATTAGGAATAAATTTTTCTTGGGTTAATGGAATAGTTGTGGCTGTAGAAGCTACGTTTTCCACTAAATACCAGGAAGAAAACGTTGTATTTTCCGTTGGCCCATAGACATGAAGCAACCGTTGCGGCGCACCTTTTTCTAGTACCTCTTGTACCCATTTTGGTTCAACTGCTTCACCCCCAAATAGTAAGCAGCGTAAGTTACTAAAAGCTTGGGGAACTAAATTGGCTAACTGATTAAAAAGTGCTGTGGTTAAAAATAAGACACTAATCCGATTTTCCTTTAAGCTTAGTGCCAATTCTTGGGGTGAGAGCAAAACTGATTTAGCGATAATAATAATCTTAGCACCGTTAAGTAAAGCCCCCCAAATTTCAAAAGTAGCGGCATCAAAAGCAATATTAGACGCTTGAACAACGCGGTCATCAGGAGTAAACTGGATGTAATTAGTATTTAATACCAGTCGATTAACTGCTTGATGAGTGACGATAACACCCTTGGGTATTCCTGTAGAACCAGAAGTATAAATAACGTAGGCTAAATTATCCGCAGAAACTGTGCTGTTAAGATTTTCCTGACTTGCCTGATTAATTTGTTGCCAATCTTTGTCTAAACAGACAACAATAGCCTGATGATTTGGCAAGAAATTCTGTAAAGATTCGCAGGTTAACAGTATTTTAACTTGGGTATCTTGGAGCATAAAGCTAATGCGTTCTTGGGGATAATCTGGGTCAATAGGAACATAAGCTCCACCGACTTTAAGAATAGCCAATAATCCCACAATCATGTCTAAAGAACGCTCTAGACAAATCCCCACTAATTCCTCTGGTTTTACTCCTAATTTTTGCAGATAATGAGCTAATTGATTAGCACGACAATTTAATTCATTGTAGGTTAATTGTTGAGCTGAACATACCACTGCTACCGCGTCGGGTGTGCGTTTTACCTGTTCTTCAAATAACTGATGAATACATTTATCAGAGGGATAATCTGTGTGAGTTTCGTTCCACAATGATAACAATTGATAACGTTCTTCATCACTTAACATCGATAACTCAAAAATTCCCATATTGGGATTAGCTGCAATCGCAGTTAAGAGATTCTGAAAATGTTGACCCATTTGGTTAATGGTGGGGGCATCAAACAAATCCGTACTATAACACCAAACCGCTTCTAAACGATCAGAAACTTCCCAAAAATTTACCTCTAAATCAAATCGCGCTTTAAGCTCAACAGATAAAGGCAAACTCTCCATCTTTAAGCCAGATAAACTGGCCTCAGATTGGGGAGTATTTTGCAGTGAGAACATCACCTGTATCAAAGGATTGTGACTTAAATCTCGGTTTAATTGTAATTTTTCTACTAACATTTCAAAAGGCAAATCTTGATGAGCATAAGCTGATAAAGTTGTTTGCTTTACTCGTTCTAATAACTCCAGAAAACTCGGATTTCCCGACATATCACCCCTTAAAGCCAAAGTATTGGCAAAAAAGCCCATTAATTTCTCAATTGCCGAACTATTACGATTAGCGATGGGAGAACCTACCAAAACATCTAATTGACCACTATAACGAGAAATTAGGACAAAAAAAGCCGCCAGTAAAGTCATAAATAGTGTTGCTCCTGACTCCTGACTTAACCTTTTGAGGCGTTGCGTTAAGTCTTGATTCAGGCGAAAAACCTGCCCATCACCCCGGAAACTAGGAATTGGAGGACGGGGATAATCCGTCGGCAATTCTAAAATAGTAGGTGCATCTTGTAACTGTTTTTGCCAGTAATTAAGTTGACGTTCTAAGACTTCACCGGTGAGCCATTGACGTTGCCATACGGCAAAATCGGCGTATTGAATCGATAATTCAGGGAGAGGGGAAGGCAACCCCCGGACAAAGGCCGCATAAAGTTGAGATAATTCACCAAAGAATATGCTCAAAGACCAACCATCGTAAATAATATGGTGCATCTTCAACAGCAATACATACTCTTGAAAACCCAGTTTAAGTAACTTAAATTGGACTAATGATTCCTTGGCTAGATTAAAGGGTTTTAAGGAGAAAGCAATCGCTATTTCTTGCAGATGTTCTGTTTGTTCATTCTTTGATAAACCTTGTAAATCTTCCAGGGGTAAACTTACGGTTGAAGGGGGAGCAATGCGCTGAATTGGTTGCCCTTCTACCATAGGAAAAGTGGTTCTTAAAATTTCATGACGGCGAATCAGTTCACTGAGACTTTGTTCTAAAGCTAATAGATTGAGGTTTCCTTCTAACCGTAAAGCGTCCAACAGATTATAGGAATGACTATCGGGAGAAAGTTGCTGCAGAAACCAGAGTCGTTGTTGAGCAAAAGAGAGGGGTAAATCCTGATCCCGTGACACAGGAATAATCTCTAACTCAACAGTATTAGTTGGGATTTTTGCCGCTCTTAAAAAGTCCAAAATTTCAGGTTTTTTGGCGGCGATTTCTTCTTTAATTTCTGGGGTCATAACCCCTTTGGGAGCCTGAAAACGAAGTTTTTCGCCTTCCAGCCATAGTTTAATCTCTAAACCCTTCAAATACGCTAAAAAATCTCCTACTTTCACTTACCAATTGCCTCCCAAAGTTGTTGTTTAATTAGGTCTAAATTACGAGGTTCACTCTTAGGAGCAAAAAGTCCATCAGATTCCCATTTACTAGCATTTAGACTAATTGCCCAGGCATTTAACCAAGAATTAGAGCTAACTTTTGGTAACATTTCTGGCATGATATCTTCTAGAGCTAGGTGAAACATAACTTGAGCTACCTCCTCTAACAATTTTAAGCTACTGAGATAGTTTTCAATGATTTCCGACTCAGTTTGGTTGTATCTTAAATTTCGTGATCGCAGTTCCTCGACAAAAGGAATTGCTAAATAGTCAATAAATTCAAAATTAACCCGATGTAAAGATTGATTCGCCCAATCCTTAAATAACTGTTGCATTCGATAGGAAAGTGGGAAAAATTTGCTACTGATCTGTTGAACTTTCGTTCTAAATTCTTGGTCAAGGTAGATAGAGTTAAACATCATCAAACCACTAAACGTCCAGCCTGATAACGTATCCCAGATAAATTTTGTTGCCATCACCATGCCATTACCCAGACAATTGTAGGCGTTTTGAATATTCAAGGTTACTCCATCGCTATAGCTTAGATAAAAGTGATTTGCATCTTTGACTTTTTCCTGCGTCAGTTTACCTTCTAGATCAAGGGTAATCAACTGAGTTGTTAAGGAATTACCAAAGCCAATATTATCGGTACCTGGAGAATAAAAAGGATCGGGAAATGTCCCTGCTTCACCGACACAAGCCCAACGATTGTAGGAAAATACTTGTTTAGATGAGTAGCTATATTTGGGCATTTTCCTAAAGTCTTCCGGTTGTTTATCGGCTAAGTGAAAAGCCAAAGTCGGCTCATTTTTCTGTAACCATTGGTAAGCCAGTTCGTAGTTATAATAAGTCTTTAAAGGATGAATATCTTGGCGAGCGACAATACCAATACTGGTATGACCTGTGGATAGAGGAATTGTCCAAACCCAGTAACCTTCACCGCATAAATGATTGGTAGAATAGTAACGGTTTTTATTGGGAACACGATTATGCCATTTTTCTTCACTACTAGGGACAAAATCGCTGATATCAAAGCGACCCTCAACCCGAAACCAAACAGCACCAAATTGAGCATTATTAGGTTTATCTAAGCCTAATTTTTTTTGCAGAAAACGACGGCGACCCATTGCATCAACGACCCATCTAGCTTGAATGACGTTAGTTTTTTTGTGATCTCCCTTGTCTTGAGTATAAACAATTTTATGATGTTGCTGTAACCCAACGGCGAGTTCAATCTCATTAACTAAACAATTTTCGCGTAATTCTACTCCTGCTTCGACATTAAAGGCGCGTAAATCGTTTTCTAATTTACCCCGATCAATTTGATAGGAATTAGGAAGATGAAACTCGGATAGACCTAGTTCGGGTCTATCTTGAAAATTAGTAGCACTATTGTTAAAGAAATATCGCAATCCTAGTTTAACTAAATGTTGCTCTTCAAAGTAATCTGTTAATTGAAGCGTATTCGCTAAATAGAAAGCCCCCACTTCAACCGTTGACTCTCCCACTTTAAAACTGGCTTCTGGTAAAGGACGAGCTATTTTATCGAGAACAATGACAGAAATATTCAGCTTTTGCAGTTTTAACTGTCTTGCTAAGGTTAAACCAGCTAATCCACCGCCACAAATGACGACATCATAAACTTCTGCTTCACCTAAATCCTCAGCTTTTTGGCGCAATAAAGCAATTAATTGCTCTTTCCGCTCTTTTAACTTTCCCAATAATTCTGGGGTCATTACTCCTTGGGGTGAACGATAGCGTAGTTTATCATTTTCAACCCATAGATTAATTTGTAAACTGTTGAGATAAGCTAAAAATTCAACTGTTTTCATAGTTCACCTTCCTCATAATCTTCTAAGGTTTCAGTCATAGCTGTTTCTCCCGGTGCAACGGTAAGAACTTCAATGATTTGGGCTAAATTAGCGATGGTTGGGTATTCCAGCAAATTTTGTAAAGACAATTCCACCGAGAAAAGATCGCGGGAACGGGAGATAACCTGAGTTGCTAACAAAGAATGTCCTCCCAATTCAAAGAAATTATCCTTAATCCCAATACGTTCGACTCCCAAAACTTCACTCCAAATTTGAGCTATTTGAGTTTCAATCGGGGTACGAGGTGCGAGAAATCCCGTAGCTAAATTGCGTGTAGCTGTATCGGGTGTAGGCAAAGCCTGCCGATCTACTTTACCATTAGGAGTCAAAGGTAGGGTATTAAGCAAAACAAAAGCCTGGGGAACCATATAACTAGGTAGCTTTTGTTGGACAAATTCCCGCACCTGTGGTATCAGCTTCTGGACTAATTTACCATATAGAGGATTATTCGTATAATCAGTCCAGGATTTGGGAATAATCCTCTCATCATCCCAAAAATTGGGGTATGGTTGTTGATCAATTTTATTTATTATCGGTTCTAGGATGGCATTCTGGCGACAGAAAACCACATCGAAAGAACCATCTTGACTACCTTCCCACCAACTGAGATGAACAGTGTAACCTAACTGTTCTCCCAGTTGCCACATTTGCTCAGGATTAATCCCTATCCCGCTATTTTTTGCTAACAATTGCCGCAATTCTCCCACCGTTTTTACCCCAGGAGGATTTTCTAAACAGTCTAAAATTTGTAGTGCCTTTTGTAATCGTTGATTGGGTACATCTCTGATGCCTAAATATTCTGGTTGTTCCAGTTTTAGTTTATCTTGCAGTTGCGCTAAAGAAAACCGATCCCGCTGCCAATTTAGCCAAGGAATTGTCGTTTTTTGCCCATCAGTATCCAGATGTAAAGTAACATCATAGCGGAATTGGGTTAACTCATTGTCAGCCTGACCCCGTTTCGGTGCAATTTCTACCCAAGAAATTCGCGGAAAACGTTGTTTAAGCGCGATAAAGAACTGAGGTGCAATTAACAATTCTTCTTCGGTAGCTACACTTTGATTCACCTGTTTTTGCCATTCTTCAAGGGTTTTATTAGCTTCAGTGCGAGCTAACTGTACCGCGGCATGGTAAGGCTCTAGTAAGGACAAACTACGGATATCACCTAGGAAAATCTTACCCCGATCTGCAATCGCCTTGACTGCTCCTGCGATAACTTGTAATAGATAATCCACACTAGGAAAATACTGAACCACAGAGTTAATTACTACTCGATCAAAAGTAGCTTGGGGAATGCCGGTAAAATCATCGGCTGTTCGGTGTAATAATTTTACTTTGCCCTCTAAACCCTCAATTGTGCTACATAAATGTTCTAGGTTATTAATAGTAGCAGCGGAATAATCTGCTCCCCAATATTCCTGACAATGTTTCGCCACACGGAATAGCAATAATCCACTTCCGCAACCAATTTCTAACACTCGTTGCGGTGGTTGATTTCCTAAAATTCGGCTCACTGTCTGATCAACCCATTCCTGCATTTCTGCATCGGGAATAGCTTGTCCGGTATAACTACTATTCCAACCACTAATATTAAAAGTGGGGTCCTCGGTTTGAGGTTGGGGTTTACTGTAGGATTCTTCGTAAATTTTTTGCCAATCACTAACATATTCACTCTGCCATTGAGCAAGCTGTTCGGGTAAAACTTGATCCTTGAGAGCAGGAACTAAATACCCTACTAGGTTAGTATTCAGTTCGGTTTCAGATGTATTATCGCTCGGATGGTCAGCACGCGCAATCACAACCGCTTCTTGTACTAAGGGATGTTGGCCCAAAACGGCTTCAATTTCCCCTAACTCGATACGGAAACCCCGCACTTTAACTTGGTTGTCAATCCGTCCCAGATATTCAATCTGACCATCGGGTAAATAACGGGCTAAATCTCCCGTTTTGTATAATTTTGACGGCTGCTCTCCCCCCTTATCAAGGGGGGTTAGGGGGGGATCAAGGGAGACAAACGGGTTAGAGATAAACTTCTCGGCGGTCAATTCTGGGCGATTCAAATAACCTCTGGCTACCCCTGATCCTCCGATATGTAATTCCCCCGGTACACCGATAGGAACTGGTTGTAAATGCGAGTCTAAAATATAAACCTGCACATGAGGAATTGGCCGACCAATAGTTATTTTTTCATCAACCGGCGTACATTTAGCTACCGTTGCACAAACACTTCCTTCTGTGGGTCCATAACCATTAAAGAAATTTCGTCCCTGGGACCATTTTTTCACCAATTCAGGAGAACAAGCTTCCCCGGCGACAATAATAGTTTGCAGAGAGGAAAGATTTTCCCAAGACAGAACCGCTAAAGCTGATGGCGGTAGAGTAATATGAGTAATCTTATTCTCCCGTAATTGCTTGATTAAGGGTAAACCGGGCATTAAATTTTCTTTACTTGCCAAATAAAGTGTCGCTCCTGCTCCCAAAGCCATTAAAACTTCTGAAATACAGGCATCAAAACTAAAAGAAGCAAATTGAAGCACTCGACTCTGAGAAGACACAGCAAAAGTCTGAATTTGCGCCAGAGCAAGGTTAGACAACCCTTGATGTTCAACCATCACCCCTTTAGGTTTACCCGTAGAACCAGAAGTATAAATCACATTAGCCAAATTAGAAGCTGTTACCTTCCCCGTCAAATTATCCCGGTTCATTGGTTTAATTTCTTGCCAAATTTCAGCTAAAAATACAGTTTTAGCTTGATGATTTGGGAGTTTATCAATCAGTGAACTTTGGGTTAGTAATAAGGGGACTTGACTATCCTCTAACATAAATTGTAGGCGTTCTTGAGGATATTCTGGGTCAAGGGGGAGATAGGCAGCACCGGCTTTAAGGATGGCTATTAATGCCACAATCATGTCTAAAGAGCGCTCTACACATAAACCGACTATTACCTCGGTTTCTACACCTAAAGAGCGTAAATAGTGAGCTAGTTGATTGGCCCGACTATTTAATTCTGCATAGGTCAACTGTTGATTTTCAAAGACTACTGCTACTCCATCAGGGGTACGCGCTGCTTGTTCCTCAATTAATTGATGAATACACTTGTTATAGGAGTAATCAGCTTTTGTCTCATTCCAAACCTCTAATAGTTGATACTCTTCCTCTGGGGTTAATAAGGGTAGTGAAGCTACTGATTGACGGGGATTTTCCACAATTGCCGCCAACAAAGTCTTAAAATGATTCATCATACGGACAATAGTTTCAGCATCAAATAAATCCCTGTTATAAGAGCAAAAACCGCCTAATCCTTCCGGTGCATCCCAGAGGTAAACTTCTAAGTCAACCCTGACTGAATCAAATCCCGATGGTATCTCCTCAATGTTTACTCCGGGTAAATCCCAGGGAGAACTAGGAGCATTCTGAAGGGCAAAAACTATCTGTGTTAAAGGATTACGATCTAAATGGCGCTCAATTTGTAATTTTTCGACTAACATCTCGAAGGGTAAATCTTGATGGTCGTAAGCATCTTGAGTAGTTTGTCTGACTTGTGCGAGAAAATCCTCAAAGGTCGGGTCTTGAGATAAATCAAATCTTAACACTAAACTATTGACAAAAAAGCCAATTAACCCTTCAATTTCGGTGCGGTTACGGTTAGCAATTGGTGAACCAATTACCACATCTGTTTGTTGACTATAACGAGATAGTAACACAGCAAAACCCGCTAGTAATGTCATAAAGAGAGTGCTACCGGACTCTTGACTAAGTTTTTTCAATTGTTGCGTTAGTTGACTATCTAGTTGCAGTCGCTCCGTCCCTCCGCGAAAGCTTTGGATTGCTGGCCGGGGACGGTCTGTGGGAAGTTGGTGTAGTAGGGGAATCCCGGTTAATTGTTGCTTCCAGTAGCTTAATTGACGGTCTAATACTTCATTAGTTAACCATTGACGCTGCCACAGGGCAAAGTCAGCATACTGTATTGATAAATCAGGTAAATCTGCTTTTGTCCCGGTGCAGAAACTTCGATAATAGACCGATAATTCGTCAACTAAAACACCTATTGACCAACCATCCGCCGCAATATGGTGAATGGCTAATAATAGTACATATTCCTCTGTCTTGACTTGCCATAATTTGACTCGTAATATTGACCCTGATTCGAGATCAAAGGGTTCGGATGCTGCTGCTAATAACAGGTTTTTTACCTGTTGCTCAGAATGGCTGAGGTTTTGCAGATTGACAACTGGTAAGGTGAAGGTTACATTAGAATCGATCGCTTGTATTGGTTTGTTATCTTTGAGCTTAAACTGAGTCCGTAGGGGTTCATGGCGTTGAATAATTGCCTGGAAAGCTTTTTCTAAGGCTTTAATATTGAGATTTCCGCGCAAACGCATCGTTAAATCAATAGTATAAGCCCCACTTTCTCCTTCTAATTGATTCACAAACCAGAGACGTTCCTGGGCCCAGGATAGGGGAATATCATCCTCTCGATTAACGGGGACAATTGATGGTAGCTTTAACCCTAAACCTGTTTGCAGTTCTTTTAAAATTACCGCACTTAACTGAGCAATGGTTGGAGATTCAAACAGATAACGCAAGGGTAAAACAATCTCAAAGGTTTCCTGTAATCGAGAAATAACTTGAGTTGCCAACAGAGAATGTCCCCCTAATTCAAAGAAATTATCCTCAATACTGACTCGTTTTAATTTCAGTACCTCAGCCCAAATCTGCGCCATTTTTTCTTCAATGGGGTTACGGGGAGCTATATATTCACCTTGGCTCTGTAAATCGGGAACAGGTAAAGCACGGCGGTCTATTTTGCCATTGGGAGTTAAGGGGAAAGTATCAAGAAGGACAAACGCAGTTGGAACCATATAATCAGGTAATTTTGCTCGCAAAAATTGCCGTATTTCGTTAATTGTCAGGTTGATTTCGGGTTGCGGTACAACGTAAGCAACTAAGCGTTTATCCCCTAGATTATCTTCACGAACAATCACACAAGAAGACTGTACCGCCTCATTTTGGTTGAGTAAGGCCTCAATTTCTCCTAATTCAATACGGAAGCCGCGAAGTTTTACTTGATTGTCAATCCGTCCTAAATATTCGATTTTACCATCGGGTAAATAACGGGCTAAGTCTCCCGTTTTATATAATTTTGACGGCTCATTGCCCCCCTTATTAAGGGGGGTTGGGGGGATCACTTCATCCTTCTCAAAAGGATTAGGAATAAATTTTTCTTGGGTTAATTTTCATCTGTCCATTTTTCTACCGTGGCACAAACGCTGGTTTCTGTCGGTCCATAAGCATTAAAGAAATTTCTACCCGTAGCCCATTGTTTGATCAATTCTTCTGAACAAGCTTCTCCTGCCACAATAATTGTTTGTAACTCTGGGATGTCTTCTAGTGGCAAAGCCGCTAAGGCTGAGGGGGGTAAAGTAATATGAGTAATACCATAATCTTTTAATCGCCCCATTAATGGCAACCCAGGCATTAAAGCGTCTTTTGTGTCTAAATAAAGGGTTGCACCTGCTCCTATTGCCATGATAATTTCCCAGATAGAAGCATCAAAATTGAGGGAAGCAAACTGGAGAATGCGAGAGTTTGACTGTAAGTTAAACGTTTTAATTTGCGCTTGAGCTAGGTTAAATAGTCCCCGATGTTCCACCATTACCCCCTTGGGTTTTCCTGTAGAACCAGAGGTATAAATGAGATTAGCTAAATTATTGGCTGTTACTACTCCTGTTAGGTTATCTTGGCTGTTTTGGTTAATTTCTTCTGTGAATCTGTCTAACAAGATTAGCGGCGCTTGATGTTCAGGTAATTTATCGATTAATCCCTCTTGAGTTAGCAATAATGACAGTTGAGCATCAGCGATGGCAAATTGTAGCCGTTCACTGGGATAATCTGGGTCGAGAGGTAGATATGCACCACCCGCTTTTAATATCCCCAATAACCCCACAATCATCTCTAAGGAACGCTCAAGGGAAATACCGACTAAAGTATCAGCTTTTACGCCTAATTTCCGCAGATAATGAGCTAATTGATTAGCACGACAATTTAACTCATTGTAGGTTAATTGTTGCTGGGAACAGACCACCGCTACCGCGTCGGGTGTGCGTTTTACCTGTTCCTCAAATAACTGATGAATACACTTATACTCAGGATAGTCAACTTGAGTATTGTTCCACTCAATTAATAACTGATTAGTCTCGCTTTCTGTCAGTAAGGGTAATTGGGAAATCCGCGCTTGAGGATTGGCCGCAATTCCCCCTAATAAGTTGAGAAAATGCCCTGATAATCGCTCAATAGTGCTGCTCTCAAACAAATCAGTATTATATTCCCAGACACCTTTTAAGCCATCATCCGTACTAACCATAGCTAAGGTTAAATCAAACTTAGCTGTGGTATTTTCTGGTGGCAAATCTGTCACCGTTAATCCCGTCATTGCAATCTCAGACTTAGGTGTATTTTGCAGTACAAAAGCGACTTGAAATAGGGGAGTATGGCTCAAATCCCGTTCTGGTTGCAACGCTTCGACTAACATTTCAAAGGGTAAGTCTTGGTGCGCGTAAGCATCCATTGTCACTTCCCGAACACGGGTTAATAACTGACTAAAACTCGGATTATCTGATAAATCCGTCCGCATCACTAAAGTATTAACAAAGAAGCCGATTAAACCCTCAATTTCACCGCGATTACGATTAGCGATGGGAGTTCCTACCAAAATATCACTTGACCCTGTATAACGATACAGTAAAGCATCAAAAGCAGCCAACAGCGTCATAAATAATGTCACCCCTTGTTGGCGACTTAATTCAGTCAAAGCTTGGCTAAGTTTGGGGGAAAGGGAAAATTCTTGCTGAGTACCGACAAAGCTTTGCACCGCAGGTCGAGGGTGGTCTGTGGGAAGAGATAATAAAGGGGGTGCAGCTGTTAGTTGATTTTGCCAGTAATTTAATTGACTTTGTAGGACATCCCCTTGCAACCATTGTTTTTGCCAGAGTGCAAAATCTGCATACTGAATCGGTAAAGGAGCTAAATTTGCGGGATGATTTTGAGTGTAAGCATTGTATAAGCTGGTCAGTTCGTGAATAAATACTTCTATTGACCAACCATCACTAATAATGTGGTGCATACACACTAATAAGAAATGTTCCGTCTCCGATAGCACCACTAAAGTGATTCTGATTAAGGATTCTTTGGCTAAATCAAAGGGTTGAGTGGCTTGTTTTTGCTTTAATTGCTGTGTTTTTTCTGCTTGCTCCTGGATGGGTAAATCTTGTAAATCAACGACCGATATTGTCTCCCTTGTTGTTTGAATAATCTGAGTCGGTTGTCCATCAATCGTGACAAAATTAGTCCGTAATACTTCATGGCGATCACAGATTTCTCGTAAACTTTGTTCTAAGGCCTTTTGATTGAGGTTGCCTCGGAAATGCAACACCATCGGTATATTGTATAAAGCACTATTTGGTTGCAATTGATCTAAAAACCATAAACGCTGTTGAGCAAAAGATAGAGGTAGTTCTGTATCCTTAGTTCTCGGTAAAATGGGGGGTACTGTTAGCGTCAGATTTTGCTGCTGTAATTGTCCAATGAGATGCGCTAATTCGGCCACCGTAGCTGCACCAAATAAACTCCGCAAAGGTAGTTCTATTTTAAATAAACTCCGAATCCGAGAAACTAATTGAGTTGCGAGGAGAGAATGGCCGCCAATTTCAAAGAAATTATCATAAATTCCCACTTGCTCTATTTTGAGTATTTCTGTCCAAATTTGCACCAACATCTCTTCAATTCCATTGCGTGGTGCTACATATTGATCCCGGCGATTCCCTATTTTATCTGGTGCGGGTAAAGCGCGACGATCTACCTTACGATTAGTAGTAAGGGGTAAAGATTCCAGAAAAACAAAAGCTTGAGGAACCATATACAGAGGCAATTTACTGGACAGAAACTGACGCAGTTCACTAATCATCGGTATGCGTTCGTAATGAGCTACTATGTAGGCGACTAAATATTTATCCCCCGGAGTATCTTCCCGAATAATCACACAAGATGTTTGTACATCAATATTTTGGTTAATTACCGCTTCAATTTCTCCTAACTCAATACGGAATCCGCGAATTTTAACCTGATTGTCAATCCGGCCAAAACATTCAATATTACCATCAGGTAAATAACGCGCTAAATCTCCCGTCTTATACAAACGATTGAACGGTGAATGAGCAAAGGGATTGTTAATAAATTTTTCAGCAGTTAATTCGGGACGATTCAGATAACCCCGCGCTAAACGAACACCGCATAGATGCAATTCTCCCTTAACTCCAATGGGTACAGGTTGCAGATTTTGATCCAAGATATATGCTTTGGTATTAGCAATGGGACGACCAATCAGCACTGAATTGATTTTTTCTGACTGATAATCTAGCAAGTCATGAACTATGGCGGTTACAGACGCTTCTGTGGGGCCATATACATTAATACATTGAACCCGTTTTCCGACCATTTGTCGCCAAATATTGACGGTTTCTGGTAACACTGCATCCCCTCCCACGGCGACAACCCGCAGACTGGATGGTACAGTAGCTAATGATTGGGAAACGGCGATTGCCCATTCATGCCAATAGGCGGGGGTAATATTTAAAACGGTGAGGCTTTCTTGTTCAATAAAATCGGCAAAATCAGTCAAAGTTGCGAACATTTGCCCTGGTCTTAAGACCACTGTGCCACCTTTTAACCAAGTGGGAAAAATTTCTTCGGCAGCGACATCAAAGCCAAAGGAAGCAAACTGTAAAACGCGATCAGATTCTGTTAAACCGAATACTTCACTAATGCCCCAACTATGATTAACTAAGGCTGCGTGAGTTAACATCACTCCTTTAGGTTTACCGGTTGAACCAGATGTATATAATAGGCATAGTAGATTTTCTGGAACCACTTCACTGAGGGGATTTTCTGGACTTTGAACTGTCAAAATCTCGGCTAATTTATCTAAGACAATTACCCCCACATCTTCTACTGGCAAAGAATCGAGTAAACTTTCTTGAGTTAGCAGTAGAGAAATTTGGGCATCTTCTGCCATATAAGTCAACCGTTGCTGGGGATAATCTGGATCTAAAGGTATATAGGCTCCTCCAGCTTTGAGAACTGCTAATAATCCGACAATAACTAACAGCGACCGCTCTAGATAAATGCCAACTAAAACTTCTGAATTTACCCCCAAAGATTGTAAATAATGGGCTAATTGATTCGCCTGAATATTTAATTCTTGATAGGTTAATTCTTGACCTTCAAAGACCACTGCTACTGCAGCTGGTGTTCGTGCTGCTTGTTCTTCAAATAATTGATGAATACATTGATGGAAAGGATATGCTTTTTCGGTGGCATTCCAGTCTTTTAATAATTCTTTTGCCTCTACTTCGGTTAATAATGGTAGTTGGAAAATTGGCTGCTGCGGGTTAACAACCAATGCTTCTAGCAAGGTGATGAAATTTCCTGTTAATCGCTCAATGGTGCTGCGATCAAATAAATCGGTATTATATTCCCATACGCCTTTTAATTCTGCACCGGTATTCTCCATACCCAGGGTTAGATCAAATTTGGCGGTGTCATTTTCCGTGGTGAGGGGAGTGGCAGTTAATCCTGTTAGTTCTAAGGGAGACGGGGGACTATTTTGCAGCAGAAAATCCACTTGAAATAAAGGCGCGTGACTTAAATCTCGTTCAGGTTGTAGGACTTCTACTAACATTTCAAAGGGCAAATCCTGATGAGCATAGGCATCCATTGCCATTTCCCGTACTCGACCCAATAACTGATTAAAATTGGGCTTACCTGACAAGTCAATTCGCAGAACCAAAGTATTGACAAAAAAGCCGATTAAACCTTCAAGTTCACTGCGATTACGGTTAGCAATGGGAGTACCAATTAAGATGTCTTCCTGTTCCGTATAACGGTAAAGTAAGACAGCATAAGCTGTTAACAGGGTCATAAATAAGGTGACACCCTGTTCCTGGGTTAATTGGGTCAGTTTTTCGGTTAATTCCCAAGAAAGGCTAAAGGGTAAATGTCCCCCAGCAAAACTTTGTTGATTGGGTCGAGGTCTATCTGTTGGTAAAGATAGGAGGGCCGGTGCGCCGGCTAACTGTTTTTGCCAGTAGTCTAGTTGCTGTTGCAATACCTCTCCCTGCAGCCATTGTCTTTGCCAAAGGGTAAAATCTCCATACTGGATAGATAGGGGATTTAGAGGCGAAGATAAACCCTGAATATAAGCATTATAGAGGGCGGTTAGTTCCTGAAGAAATACCTCCATTGACCAGCCATCACTGACAATATGGTGCATACAGACTAATAAGAGATGTTCCGTTTCAGATAACACCAATAAAGTGATTCTGATTAAGGGTTCACCAGCTAAGTCAAAGGGTTGAATCGCTTGATTTTGTGCTAACTCTTGAGACGCAATTACTTTTTCACTACCAGATAAATGCTGTAAATCAACAACCGTAACTGTCCAGGTTCGTGTCTGTATAACTTGGGTAGGGATACCATCAACGGTAATAAAGTTGGTGCGTAAAGCTTCATGGCGATCGCAAATTTCTTCTAAACTCTGAATTAAGATTTCTGAGTTCAGGTTTCCCTCTAAACGCAAGGCTAGGGGGATATTATAAAAAGAACTATTCGACTCAAATTCAGCCAAAAACCAGAGACGAGTCTGAGCAAAAGATAGGGGTAATTCTGCTGTTTTGTCCCTGGGTAAAATCGGCAGTTCAGTTGGTTGTTCTCCTTCGGAAAGCCGTTTTATTTCTTGGGACAATTCGGCTATTGTCGGTGCAACAAATAACTCGCGTAAGGGCATTTCTACCTGAAAAGCCTCACGGATGCGCGAAATTAGTTGCGTTGCTAATAATGAATGTCCACCTAACTCAAAGAAGTTGTCGTGAATCCCCACCTGTGCAACTTTTAACACTTTTGCCCAAATCGAGGATAATATCTCCTCAATGGGGTTACGCGGCGCGATATACTGCTCTTGGCTTTGGAATTCGGGAGCCGGTAAAGCACGATGATCGATTTTACCATTGGGCGTTAAGGGTAGGGATTCCAAAATGACAAAGGCACTAGGAATCATATACTCTGGTAACTTGGCTTTCAGGAATTGCCGCAGTTCAGTAACATTAAGCGAATTTTTCTCTTTTGGGGCGGAAATAATCTCTTTTTGGGGAATAATATAGGCGACTAAACGTTTCTGATTTGTCTCATCTTCTTGGGCAATTACAACAGCCGTTTTTACTGCATTGTGCTGACTAAGAACGGTTTCAATTTCTCCCAATTCAATACGGAAACCGCGAATTTTAACCTGATTGTCAATCCGTCCTAAATACTCAATATTGCCATCGGTTAAATACCGACATAAATCTCCCGTTTTATATAATTTTGACGGCTCATTGCCCCCCTTATTAAGGGGGGTTGGGGGGATCACTTCATCCTTCTCAAAAGAATTAGGGATAAATTTCTCTTGTGTTAACTCTGGACGATTAAAATAACCCCGCGCTAATCCCATACCACCAATATGTAATTCTCCAGCTACCCCCACAGGAACAGGTTGTAAGCAAGCATCAAGAATATAAACCTGAGTATTACTGATGGGTCGCCCAATGGGAATATTGGTTATAGTTGGTGAAGTAAATTCGGAGAAAGTCGCCGCAATGGTTGCTTCTGTTGGTCCGTAAGCATTTAATAGTCGAGAAAGAGGGGAATATTGGCCTGTAACTGTTTGCCATTGCTGTACTTTTGCCGGTTGAATGGCTTCCCCACCAATAACAATTAGTTTAATCTTTGAGAGAATTGGCAGGGTATCAGGGGTTAATTCAGAGGCTAATTGATGCCAATAAGCAGTAGGAATACCCAAAACTGTTAATTGCCATTTTTGACAACATTGCCAAAAATACTCACTAGAGCGCAACATCTCTTCTGTTCGCAATACCAAGGTCGCACCCGATAACAAACTAACAAAGATTTCTTCAACAGAAGCATCAAAGCAGATAGAGGAAAATTGCAGAATTTGATCCTCTGAGGTAATACCATACTCTCGAATAGTAGTCAGTATATAGTTGACTACTGAGCGATGTTCAATCATTACCCCTTTGGGTTGACCTGTGGAGCCGGAGGTGTAGATAATATAGGCTAAATTGTGCTGATCAACTTCTACCAGAGGGCTAACTGTACTCTGTTTGGCAATTGTTGACCAGTCTTGGTCTAAACAGATGGTTATTCCTTGAAATGCTGGTAATTGTTCCAGAAGTTGTGATTGAGTCAGGAGAATACTAAGTTGAGTATCTTCAAGAATATAGGTAATTCGCTCTTTTGGATAATTAATATCTAAAGGAACGTAAGCTCCCCCTGCTTTAAGTATTCCCAGGATTCCGATAATCATGTCTAGGGAACGTTCAACAAAAATCCCGACTAAACTATCGGCTTTTACCCCTAAAGATTGTAGGTAATGGGCTAATTGATTAGCACGATTATTTAATTCTTGATAGGTGAAAAATTCATTTTCTAATTTAACTGCGATCGCCTGGGGAGTTAGTTCTACTTGTTGTTCAAACAACTGATGCAGACACAAATCATTTTTGTAGTCAATTTTAGTGTGATTCCAATCAAATAATAACTGATTAGTCTCGCTTTCTGTCAATAGGGGTAATTGACTAATTGCTTGTTCTGGATTAGCAATAATCCCAGTTAATAGGTTAACAAAATGCCCTGATAGTCGCTCAATTGTACTTTTGTCAAACAGATCTGTATTATATTCCCAAATCGCAGTTAATCTGGCTTCTTTTACCTGTATGGATAAACTTAAGTCAAACTTAGCTGTCTTAAATTCTAAAGGCTGACGAGTGGCTTTTATTCCTTCTAAATCTATGCTATCTACAATTTCATTATCTAAACCAAACATCACCTGAAATAAAGGAGTATAACTCATATTTCTTTCAGGTTGTAATGCTTCTACTAACATTTCAAAGGGTAAATCTTGATGGTCGTAAGCATCCGTTGCTGTTTCTCGTACCTGTTTTAATAACTCGCTAAAACTGGGATTTCTGGCTAAATCTGTTCTTAAGACTAAGGTATTGACAAAAAAGCCGATTAACCCAGCTAATTCACTACGAGTACGGTTAGCGATGGGAGTACCGACTAAAATGTCTGTTTGTCCTGTGTAACGATAGAGTAGAGTCTGAAATGCGGTCAGGAGGGTCATAAATAAGGTGACACCTTTTTCCCGACTCAGCTTATTTAACCCTTGACTAAGTTCTGGAGAAAGGATACATTTTATCCGATCTCCCTGAAAACTTTGTTGTAGAGGACGGGGATAATCCGTAGGTAGATGTAATAAAGCGGGTGCTGCTGCTAACTGTTTTTGCCAGTAATTTAACTGATTTTGTCGGATTTCTCCCTGTAAATATTCCCTTTGCCAAATTGCAAAATCTGCGTACTGGATTGGTAACTCTTGTAAAAGAGGTTCTAAACCTTTAGTATAGGCATTATAAAGGGTTGTCAATTCCTCAATAAATACCCCCATTGACCAACCATCAGAGACAATATGGTGCAGACAAATCAGCAAAAAATGTTCTGTGTCTGATAACTTAAGTAGGGTGGCCCTAATCAGGGAGTCATTGGCTAAATCAAAAGGTTGATGGCTGCGAATTTCTAGCCATTTTTTTATTTCCTGCTCTTCTCGATATTTTGGGCTGTCTTTCCCATTGACAAGCGTTAATTGCCAATTACTTTCTGGTTTAATTACTTGTACAGGATTTCCCTCAATAGTGGCGAAATTTGTGCGGAGGGACTCATGGCGCTGAATAATTTCTTGTAGGCTTTTTTCGAGGACATCTACCTGGAGATTTCCCGCTAAATGCAAGGCCAGGGAAATGTTATAAAAGGGACTATTTGGTTCTAATTGATCTAAGAACCATAAACGCTGTTGAGCATAAGATAGAGGTAATTCTTCAAAATTCATTTTCTTTTTCTTGGTAAAATGGCTGGAATAATGGTATCGGATTTTTCCTGTTTTAACTGTTCAATCCCTTGGGCTAATTCTGCTAGTGTGGCCGAGTTGAATAACTGACGTAGGGGAAGTTCAACTTTCAAGCGATCGCGTATCTGTGCTACTAATTTAGTGGCTAGTAGGGAATGGCCTCCCAGTTCAAAGAAGTTATCATTTATACCCACTTTCTCGACTTTTAGCACTTCTGACCAAACAGTTACTAATATATCCTCGATCGGGGTACGCGGAGCAACATATTTGTCTGATGGTTCACTACTAGATTCTGGTGGGGGTAAAGCTCGACTATCTATTTTTCCATTAGCAGTAAGGGGTAAGGCATCTAAAATAACGAAAGCATTAGGTATCATGTAACCGGGTAATTGAGCTTTCAGGAATTGCCGTATTTCGTTAATGGTAATCGTTTTTTCCGATTGTGGCACAATGTAGGCCACAAGACGCTTATCTCCTGTTGCATCATCCCTCACTATTACTACTGTTTCCCAAATCTGGGGATGAGATGCTAATAATGCTTCTATTTCCCCCAACTCAATCCGAAAACCCCGAATTTTCACCTGATTGTCAATGCGTCCTAAATATTCTAATTCTCCCTTGGGTAAATAACGGGCTAAATCTCCCGTTTTATATAATTTTGACGGCTCATTGCCCCCCTTATTAAGGGGGGTTGGGGGGATCACTTCATCCTTCTCAAAAGGACTAGAAATAAACCTTTCTTTGGTCAATTCAGGACGATTGAGATAACCTTTTGTTACTCCTGCACCTCCCACATACATCTCCCCGGGTACACCAACCGGTACAAGTTGTAAATATTGGTCTAGTAAATATACTTGTAAGTCGGGAATGGGACGACCAATCACACTAGCTGTACTATCCAAGTCGGTCATACTTAATGGTCGATAGGTCACATGAACGGTAGTTTCTGTAATTCCGTACATATTAACTAATTGGGGGCATTGGTCGCCATGGCGCTGAAACCAAGGTTGTAAGCTGTTAATTTCTAAAGCTTCTCCTCCAAAAATAACTAAACGTAAGCTTAAATCGTTATCTGTTGTCGATGAACGATCCCCCCTTGATAAGGGAAAACTTCCTTTTAAGGATTCTTCAGCTTGAATTAACTGACGGAAAGCGGTAGGAGTTTGATTGAGAATTGTTACTTTTTCTTGACATAATAGCTGATAAAATGCTTCGGGGGAACGAGTTATTAAGTAGGGTACAACTACCAAGCGTCCACCATATAACAAAGCTCCCCACATTTCCCACACCGAAAAGTCAAAAGCGTAGGAATGAAATAGACTCCAGACATCTTGACTATTAAAATTATACCAAGCATCTGTAGCGGTAAATAATCGCACGACATTGGAGTGATTGACTAACACCCCTTTCGGTTTACCTGTGGAACCGGAAGTGTAGATAACATAAGCTAAGTTATCTGGAGTGACCGTGTTTTCTGGATTTGACTGGCTGTTTTCAGCGATTTTTTCCCAGTCGGTATCTAAGCAAATAATCGAAGCTTGATGTTGAGGTAGAGTTTCTCCTAGCTTTTGTTGCGTTAACAGCACTGATAATTGAGCATCTTCTAACATGAAGCTTAACCGTTCAATCGGATATTCTGGGTCAAGAGGAACATAAGCACCACCCGCTTTTAATATCCCCAATAACCCCACAATCATCTCTAAAGAACGTTCAAGACAAATCCCCACTAATTGATCAGGTTTTACTCCCAAAGACTGTAAATAATGCGCTAAATGATTAGCTCGATTATTTAATTCATTGTAGGTTAATTGTTGATCTGAATATACAACTGCTACCGCTTCGGGTGTGCGTTTTACCTGCTCTTCAAATAACTGGTGAAGACACTTAGTAACTGGGTAATCAACCTGCGGATTATGACCGTCTATTAATAATTGATTTTTCTCAAATTCTGTCAGCAGAGGTAATTGAGAAACTCGCGCCTCTGGATTGGCGACCATTCCCTCCAGTAAGGTTTGAAAATGCCCCAATAGGCGAGTAATTGTCCCATCATCAAATCGGTTAGTATCATAGCTAATTCGCACCTGTAATTGCTCCCCAGGGAGCGCAATTAATGTTAGAGGATAATTAGTTTGTTGAGAAACCTGAATATTTTCCAGACAAAAACTATCATTGCCTAAGACCGCAGTAGCGTCAACTGGATAATTTTCAAAAACAACTATACTGTCAAATAAAGATGCACTTCTAGGGATTTCACTCCAAGTTTGAATCTCTGCTAATGAACTATATGAGTATTGATTAGACTCAACTAACTGAGCTTGTAAATCTTTCAATAAAGTCAGTGCTGAGGTGTCCGGTTTAAGTTGGATTCGCATGGGCAAGGTATTAATAAATAATCCCACCATTGCTTCAATACCAGCAATAGATGTCTCACGACCAGATACAGTCGCACCAAATACTATATCTGTTTCTTGGCTATAGCGAGATAGCAATAATCCCCAAGTTGCTTGCACTAAATTATTCAGTGTCAAGCGATTTTTCCTAACAAAAGATTGGCAGGTGGCTGTGGTTGAAGCGGGGAACTGAATTTGCTGTTTTTTATAGACGTTGCTATTTTTTGAATTCGCTGATCTTTCTATGACCAAAGGAGTAGGAGCAGTAAAACCTTGCAGTTTTTGTTGCCAAAATTCTTCGGCTGGTTTTTGTTCCTGTTGCTGTAGCCAAGCAATATATTGGCGATAGCTGACAACAGTTTGATCAGTGCTAATCTGATTTTGAGAAATTTCTTGATAAATCTTTAAAAAATCTTTAATCACTAAAGATAAAGACCAACCATCAAGTAATAAATGATGACTACTCCAAACAAATTGATAGGTATTTTTATCCAACTTGATCAGATTTAGGCGCATTAATGGAGCTTCAGACAATTCTAGGGATTTTTGCTGATCACTCTCCAAAAAAACTGCTAATTCCTGTTCTTGCTGTTGTGCGGTTAAATGTTGCCAATCATAAGTAGCGACTCTCACAGTTACTTGTCGATACACTACTTGTACAGGTTGGCTCAATGATTCCCAAATAAAAGCTGTACGGAAAACGACATACTTTTCTACTAATCTTTGCCAAGCTTGCTCAAATATTGTTGCATCGACATTGCCCTTTAAATTACAACTAAATTGGACGAAATATACATCTGAATCTGGCTCATACAAGCTATGAAACAACATCCCCTGTTGCATCGGCGATAGGGGATAAATATCGGCTACATTTTGTCTATTTGTGCTATTCATCTGGGAGTTCATCGTTACAGTTGAGCTAATATTTGTTCTAGTTCTATTTGGTCGATTTCTAATAAGGGGAAATCTTGGGCGGTGTAATCTCCAGTATCCGCTTCAGGCGGCGGAGGATTCACTATTTCTGGTTCTGTTTGTGACTCGGTGACTCTTGTTGCTACTGTGGCTAATTCGGCGATACTTTGATGGGTAAATAATTGTTTGGGGGTTAACTCTAATCCTGCTTTTCTCGCTCTAGTAATGATTTGAATAGTCAGGATGGAATCGCCCCCCAGTTCAAAGAAGTTATCATAGATACCTACTGGCTCTACTCGCAAAACTTGTGACCAGATTGTGGCTAATATTTCTTCTTCTAGGTTACGAGGAGCAACAAAATTCAATTCTATCTCCCCACGCAAGTTGGGTTCAGGTAAAGCACGATGGTCTAATTTGCCATTGGGGGTTAAAGGTAAGGTTTCTAAGGTAACAAAAGCACTAGGAATCATGTAATCTGGGAGCCTAGCTTTGAGAAATTGCCGCAGTTCATTTGTGCTTGGGGTGACATTTTTGGGCGGCACGATGTAAGCAACTAGGCGTTTTATTCCTGGACTATCTTCACGAGCGGTGACACAAGTTGTTTCTACATAATTATGCTGACTCAGAACCGCTTCAATTTCTCCTAATTCAATGCGGAATCCTCTAATTTTTACCTGGTTATCAATACGTCCTAAGTATTCGATATTGCCATCCGGTAAATAACGAGCTAAATCTCCTGTTTTATATAATCTGCTTTCTGTTGTCTGATGGAAGGGATGAGAGATAAATTTCTCATTGGTTAACTCTGGACAATTGAGATAGCCTCTCGCTAATCCCGCACCGCCTATGTGTAATTCCCCAGGCACACCAACAGGAACAGGTTGTAAATATTCGTCTAAAATATAGGTTTGTACGTTAGCAATAGGACGACCAATCACTGGTTTGAGGTTAGCTGTGATCAAACAGATTGTGGTATCCACAGTGCATTCTGTCGGTCCATAAACGTTATAGAAATTAATGTTTTGAGCCTTTGCCAAAGTTGCCCACATAGATTCATCAATGGCTTCTCCTCCCACCAAAACAGATTGAGGATGATTGTCACTGTCCAGCAATCCTACTGAAATCAGTAGCCTCAGTTGCGATGGTGTGCAATCCAATACATCTATTTTTTGCTGCCGCAGGTAGGATAACATGGCATGGCCATCAAATCGCACCTTTTCTGGCACAATGTTCAGGCTATGACCATATATCAGTTGGATAATCTGTTTCACGGAAGTGTCAAAAGCTAAAGAACCATTGATGCTGACTCGCAATGGGGAAATCTGATGGTGAGCATAAATAGCTTGATGCAGTCCGTGAGCAAGATTGACAACGGAGGAATGCTGAATCATCACTCCCTTTGGCTCTCCTGTTGAACCTGAAGTGTAGATTGCATAAGCTAAGTTTTCCGGTTGAACTTCACAGCCGGGATTTGATTCCTGTGCTTGAGTGGTAAACGACCAGTCAGTATCTAAACAAACGAGTTCTGATTGGTGTTTTGGAAGTCCTGCGATTAAATGTTTTTGGGTTAATAGAACTCTAACTTGAGCATCTTGGAGTATATACAGTAAACGCTCAGTTGGATACTCAGGGTCAATTGGTAAATAACCTCCACCTGCTTTCAAAATACCTAGCAGTCCTACCATCATTTCTAGGGAACGCTCGACACAAATTCCCACCAACACATCTGGTCCCACCCCCAAATTTTGCAGGTAATGAGCTAACTGGTTCGCTCTGGCATTCAACTCCCGATAATTTAACTGCTGGTCTTCAAACACGACCGCTATATTATCAGGAGTTCGTTCCACCTGTTCCTCAAATAATTGATGAATACACTTATCTAATGGATAGTCAGCCTGAGTATTATTCCACTCAAAAAGTAACTGCTGCTGCTCAACTTCTGTGAGCATTGGTAACTGGGAAATGGGCTGCTGTGGGTTCAGCACAATAGAGTTGAGCAGTCTTTCAAAATGCTTGGCCATGCGCTCAATAGTAGCAGCGTCAAATAAGTCAGTGTTGTATTGCCAACATAGCTTAATCACTCCTTTCGCTTCTCTCACCATTAAACTCAAATCCAAGTGTCCGCCCTGTTGTCCGAACAAGTGTGGCTCCATTGGCAACACTGATTTTTGCAGATGCAAGGAATTATTTTTTGGTTCACACCAAGTTTGTGCTTGCCAAGCAAAACTAACTTGAGAGAAAGGCGAACGGCTGGGATCGCGTTGTGGCTGGAGTTTTTCTGCTAACAGAGAAAATGGGTAATCTTGATGATTTTGAGCTTGGCTAACTATTTTGCTGACTTGAGCAAGAAGTTCTGTAAATGTGGCATTCTCCTGGACAGAAACTCTTAAAACGGTCAGGTTAGAAAAGTAGCCGACAATCTCTTTAAACTCTTTACCCGGCCGTCCTCTCATCGGGCTGCATAAGAGGATATCTGTTTGATTGGTGTAGCGGTAAAGTTGGACGTAAAATGCTGTAAGCAGAATCCGATAAAGGCTGGTTCCAGATGCTAAAGCTAGATGCTTGAGTTTTTCAATTAACTGTTCATCTAGCTTGACAATGTATGAGGCTCCCTCATAAGTCTTGACTGGGGGGCGGGGTTTGTCTGGGAGCAAATTCAAAATTGGCAATTCGCCAGCTAATTGTTTTTGCCAATATTGCCACTGTTTTTCTCCCCTGGAACCAGATAGCATTTCTGACTGCCAGTGGACAAAATCTGCATAAGATTTTTTTCCACTGAGAGAATCTACTGTTTCTGTCTGCCCTTGACTAATTCGCTTGATTTCATTAGTATATAACGTTTGAAATTCACCCAGCAGTAAATCATAAGACCACATATCACTAGCAATGTGGTGCATTGTCAGTAAGAGAATGTGTTCTTCTGCTGAACGAGTAAATAAATTCACCCGCAAAACTGAATCTTTTTCTAAGTTAAAAGGGCGGTCAGCAATAGCATAGATTTTTTCTACTAATTGGTATTCGCTCCAGTCGCTGGCATCTATTACCTCAACCTGAAAATTCTCTTGCTGGTTAACCTGCTGTACCGGTTTGCCCTCATAACTGGTATATGTGGTTCTCAGAATCGGGTGCTTTTCAATAATTTTTTGCCAGACACGATTGACAACAGCAATCTCTAAATAAGCATGAATTTTTGCAGTAATAAATATATTATAAGCAACGCTCTCCGGAGCAATTTGGCAGATTAACCACATTGCTTCTTGTCCCGGTGAAAGTGGGTAAATTGTTTTCATATTTCTACTCATGACTCGCCCGCATTTGTGATGATAAAAAAAGATTTCTAGGGTAGGGCGTATGCTTTATGCCTCTACAGAAACCGAATTTGCCCCACTGTAGGGGCGCAAGGAAGCCGAGTACAAAATGTAACATATATCGAACATTTTTCACCATGATGTCGCAAGGTCTGTTATCGCTTTGAGGGAACAGGGAACAGGGAACAGGGAACAGGGAACGGGGAACAGGGAACAGGGAAGAAAATCGGCGCACCTCATTGCTTTGAAAACTGTACCATGAAATCCTATCATAGAAAAGAAAATTTGTCATGGTCAACGAAATTCGGTAATATGTGGTAGTCTGAGAAGCGCTCACTAGCTTTAGCTATCAAAACAATGGTTACTTGTAGTAAGATAACGAGGGTTAAAAAAGCAGTAGCAGGGGGCTGAGAAAGCGATCACTCTATGCTGACAGATAAAGCGACGGGAGTATGTTACCACAACTCAAACACAATAACCTTAAAATTGTCGGGGAGCTTTATATTTTCGCCAATTGCCTTCTAATCCGCCAATCCAGCCAAAATCTAAAATCATTCCAGCAAAATGTCCACAACTCAAATATAAATGCTATATGTCCGCCAAAGTCCCTCAAGATCGATCGACGACTAATATTATCTCCGATGTCAGCAAATTTTGGCACAGTGTCAAGCTGATCGCTGCTCCCTATTGGTATCCTACTGAATCGGGGGGAAGGACTTTTTCCGATGTGATCCAAGCTTGGGCAATGCTCATCCTACTAATCGGGGCAATCCTAGCGGTTGTAGGCTTAAATGCCTTCAATAGCTTTGTTAGTAATTACTTAGTTGATGTCATCCTTGAAAAAAGTGATTTTGATAAATTTGTCAAAACTTTGGTAGTTTTTGCGGTTGGACTGCTCTTTGTCACCCTTTTAGTTGGCTTGCTTAAATTTCTCAGAAAAAGAATCGCCCTGGATTGGTATGCTTGGCTCAATGACTGGATTCTCAACAAATATTTGCATAATCGCGCCTATTACAGAATTAATTTTAAATCCGATATCGACAACCCAGATCAGCGTTTATCCCAGGAAATTGAGCCGATTACCAGTAAAGCTCTCTCCTTTTTTGCCGTTGCCCTGGAAAATGTCCTAGATATGATCACTTTTTTAGTGATTCTCTGGTCAATTTCTTCCTCTGTCGCCATTATTTTAGTCGTTTGGACAATTCTCGGTAACGTCATTGCTATCTATTTTAACCAAGCCTTAAATAAAATCACTCAAGAAGAATTAGAACTTAAGGCTAACTACAATTATGCTCTAACTCATATTCGTAATCATGCGGAGTCTATCGCTTTCTTTGAGGGAGAAAATCAGGAATTAAATATTATTCAGCGGCGATTTAATAAACTCTTAGACAGTGCTAAACGTAAAATTGATTGGGAGAGAGGCACAGAAATTTTTAGTCGGGGCTATCAGGCGGCAATTCAAGTATTTACTTTTGTCATTTTGGGTCCTTTGTATATCAATAGTGAGGGCATTAGTTTCGGACAGGTCGGGCAAGCCTGTTTAGCGGCTAATTTGTTTGCTACGGCGCTGGCGGAATTAATTAGTGAATTTGGCACTTCGGCACAATTTAGCAGTTATGTTGAACGTCTATCGCAATTTTCCCAAGCCTTAGAAGAAGTCATTAAACAACCAGAAAATTTAAGCACGATTACAACCATCGAAGAAAACCAATTTTCCTTTGAAGATGTCACCTTGCAAACTCCCGATTATGAACAGGTGATTGTCGAAAACCTCTCCCTTTCTGTTCAGCCCGGACAAGGTTTATTAATTGTCGGTCCGAGTGGTCGGGGTAAAAGTTCCTTGCTACGCGCTATCGCCGGTTTATGGAATGCAGGCACAGGCCGATTAGTTCGTCCCCCCCTAGAAGAAGTATTGTTTCTGCCTCAACGTCCCTATATAATATTAGGAACCTTGCGAGAACAGTTACTTTATCCCAATCGCAATCAAGAAACCAATGAGATAAAATTAAGGGAAGTTTTGCAAGAAGTCAATCTCCAAAATTTACTAAATCGAGTCAATAGCTTTGATACAGAAGAGCCTTGGGAAAACATTTTGTCCCTGGGAGAACAACAACGTTTGGCTTTTGCTAGGGTATTAATTACCCGTCCCAGTTTTACTATCCTCGATGAAGCCACAAGTGCTTTGGACTTAAACAATGAGGAAAATTTATATCGGCAATTGCAGAAAACTCACACAACTTTTATTAGTGTCGGACATCGGGAAAGTCTCTTTAACTATCATCAATGGGTTTTAGAACTCTCTAGTAATTCCCATTGGCAACTGCTTACAGTGGAGGAATATCGCCGACAAAAAGTGAAAGAAATTATTAATATTTCTGTCGATAATTCTCAAGATAGGCTCGAAGATTTACCGAATCAGGAAACCGAGGTCAATCCTAAAATCAATTCTGCCGGGGAACCCCCCCCCGAATCGCCAACGACAACAATCTTAACAGAAGTCGAAGAGGGACTTTCCCATGCACAAATGAAGGAATTAAGCGACTATTCCCTCAGTAGCATCAGAAGCAAAGCCAGTCAGGGAAAATCAATTACGGGGAAAGATGGACTGACCTATCGCTATGACAAAGACCCTAAAATCTTAAAATGGCTAAGAGTTTAGCCGATGAGAGACGGGTCAAAAAACAACGTTAAACTATTACACCAACTTAGCTACCCAAAAAATGAATCAAACCCTGGTTAATCAACAACAGTTCTTCCAAGAAATCGTCCAAGATATCGAGCAAAATAAAATTGCAATCGCGGCGAAAAAACTCCGTCAACAGGAAGCAGATAGCTGTGAAGTTCCGGCTCAGTGGCTGTGGAAAACAGCAGCGGCTTTAGAAACCAACGACTGGAGCATTTTATCAGAAGATTTCATTAATCTGAATTTTATCGGCAAAAATGGTTATTTTCTGATGATTGCTCCCTATCGCATCAATCGTCAGGGAGAACGACAACTCACTTTGAGTGCAATTTACGGAAAAATCCACCAAAATAGTCAACCTTCTATCGAACAACTAGAAAGCTTGACTCGTGAAAAATTTGGCAGTCTAAGACAACCGATTCCCAGAAATTTGTCCTTTACTGAAATTGCTAGTTGTGGCACGGTTAAAGGTGAAAAGGGGGAGGCTTTTATCGTTCCCCATAGGTGGACTTTTCCCAATAGTGTTCAGGGACCAGCTTTAAATAATGCCAGTGAGCAAAAAAGACGCTTTTCCGGTTCTAGCTACGAATGTATCCGAAAAATTTTTGAGCCAGAAACGGCCGATTTGCTATTAGGACCCCTGGAGGATCAAATTAATGGTGAACGCTATCGTCATCTCGATACCCAATTCCATGAAGCGGGTCATGCTAGTGGGTTAGGATTTGACTTAAAACTCAAAAATAAACTGTTTCAAAACTATACCTATGCCGGAGTCGAGGAGTGGCGCTCAGATAGTTTAGGCTTTGAATTTGCCGACTGTGCTTTACCTGCCGAAGAAGCGGGAAAATTAGTCGCTGTTAATTTCTGCATTCGCTTTGGTTTGGATGCTCACCGTTTAGGGGGTTTAGAAAAAGATGTGGACGTCCACGCTAGTTTGATCAGTTTGGAATATCTCTTGCAGAATGATGCTATTTATCTCACAAAAAATGGTCAATTGGCCCTGCGTAATGTCAGTTATCCAGGCTTACTAAAAGCGGTGGAAATGCACCGAACAAAAGCTTTATCTCTAACGCGAAGGGAGTTGAATCTAAATAGTCCAACAGGTCTTTTTGCTCTGTATAAAGTAGAGATTCATCCCGCAACCCAATTAATTTTTCAAGGACTAATTGTAGAGCGATGCCGCGGAATTTGGTCAGAGTTACAATAAGTACCTAGGGTTTGCTGATAATCGGCCCGGGGAGGGATGTCCATCAGCCATGAGCATCCCTCCAAAGCCTAGGTCTCTACTACTTGATGGCGATAGGGATTGGGGTCAACTCCCCTGAGTTTCTCGCCACAGCAAGTGCCGGCCCGGGAATATTAGTCGTTGACTCCTACACATTTATTTATATATATCGCTAGATAACTAAAATGTGTTAAGCTAGGGGGTAGCATTCTGGGAAATCACGACAGATAGATAAGTCTCTTATTAGTCAGAGTCCCTGAACCCCTGATTACTCCTTTCTCCCCTGGGCGATTACAAAACCAATGGCTGAACAACGCTCTGTACTAAAATTTAATGGCATCGATGATCATATTGATCTATCCCACGGATTTCTTGACATCGATCAGAGTATTACCATTACATTTTGGGCAAAAGGGGAAAATAATTTAGCTACAGAAACGACTTTTTTAGAAGCTGTTAATCAGGAGAATAACCGCGTTCTACATATTACCTTGCCTTGGGGCGATCCCGTGAAACCTGCTATTTTTTGGGATGCGGGTAATGAAGAAGGTTTCGATCGAATTGAAAAAAAAGTCAAGCTTAAGGATTATAGTGATTGGACTCACTGGGCCTTTGTCAAAAATGCGACCACAGGCCGAATGTTGATCTATCGCAATGGGATCATTTGGCATCGTGGCAACGGTCATAACCGTGCCTTAACGGGGATTGAAAAAATCATCTTGGGAGCCTCTGTTAATCTCTCTCATTATTGGCAAGGTTGTCTTGCAGAACTTTCTGTTTGGAATCAAGCGCTTAGCCAAGAAGAAATCCAAAACGCGATGTATCAATCTCCCCGGGTTGATGACCTTGGCTTAGTTACTTATTTATCACTCAATGGCAGTGCCGAGGATCAAACAAGTTATAGCAATCATGGTATTCTTTATGGGACAACCTGGCAACTAGATAGTCTTCCCTCCAAACCGACCTCGATCCCTAAATCAAAAACTCAGACTAGCAGTAAAGCTAGAAGGAGTGCGAAAAGGATAACAATGGTCAACGAAATTTTTAACTCCCTTGAAGAAGAAGAAGTGGTTGAACAGGATGCTCCAGCAGAAAATCAAGAACCTTCCCCGGAAGATAATTCAGAATCAATTATAATTGCCGCAGAAGCTGCTCTTGCCAGCAATGAAATTGAGGAGATTAGTGAAACAGCAATTTCTCAACCGGATATCCTCACTTATTCAAGCCAGAAAAAACGGTTAATTATTTGTTGTGATGGTTCTTGGGAAGACTCTACCAGTGCCTATCCCACCAATGTGGTTAAATTCGCCGAATCTATTAAGTATATTGCCGAGGATCAAACCCCCCAAATCGTCTTTTTGTCAGGTTCTGGCACCCCCGAAGATAACGAATTTATTAAAAGTTTAGGGAATGAAACTTTTGGCTGGGGCCTTGATCGAATGATTCAAGATGCCTATCGTTTTCTTGTCCTTAACTACAATCCCACAACCGAGGATGAAATTTATTTGTTAGGTTTTAGTCGAGGCGCATATATCGTTCGTTGTTTGGCTAGTTTTATCGATAAATGTGGAATCCTAAAACGCTCTAAGATTAAAGAAATTCCCCTAGCTTATCAACTCTATCGAGACCACACCGTTAGTTCCGATAGTGCCAAAGCTCAACAATTCCGTGCCGCTAATGCTAAAAAAATTGAGACAGAAAAGGAAGATTTTCAAGATCGTATTCCAGTTAAGATGTTAGGTTGTTGGGATACAGTTGGTAGTTTTGGTATTCCTGATTTAACTCCTTGGTTTCCCCTGGCTAAGTTTTATCATAAAAAATATGAATTTAGTAATACAAAATTAAGTCCGATTATCCAGAATGCTTTTCATGCTGTTGCCATTGATGAAAAACGTAAAAACTTCCCTTCCACTCCGATCAAAGCCAATCCAGAAAATCCCGAACAAGTTGTTAAAGAAGTTTTATTTGTGGGTGAACATACCTGTCTAGGTGGTGGCAAAAAAGAATATCAAGGACTTTCCGATTACCCCTTACAATGGATGATTAATCAAGCCAAAAAATTGGGATTAGAGTTTGACTCAACCACCTCTGAATCCGAGGAATTCCAAATTAAACCAGACCCGACCATCAAGTTCGATAATACGGTTAAGGGATTATTGGGAGGTGAGCAATGGCGATATTTCAATACAAAAGTTGTCACTGTTCATCACAGTGTGGTAAAACGATTAAAGGCTTTTTCCGATTATCGTCCCAAAAGTCTTGAACCTTTTCTTCAAGCTTTACTTGACGACGATCAACAGACAGATTAACCTTGCTTTAAAATTAAATTAATCCTTCGCTAGAAATTTGAGGTGGTTTTTATGGAACTCGATAACATTATCAAAAAAGTGGCAGGTGCTTATTTAGCTTCGGCTGTTATTGCTGTCATCGTGCTAATTCTAACCCTCGGACAACCCTTTGTAGTTTTTATGGGTATTGGAGCGATGGGGTTGGTTACTGTCCTAGGAGATGCGATTGCTCAGTACGGAATTGAAGCGGTTCTGAATGCTTTTTACGCCGAGCGAAGTAAAAAAGAATCCCTGGAAACACTTTTGGCTGAAATTGATGCTTTACCTCTGACTGATGACCTGAAATTAAAAACCAAAAAATACTTGACTGACCATCAAGAACAGACAGTAAAGCAGCAAGAAACGGTAACTGAGCCAACACCTGAAAGTCCTCAAACAGTTGTTATTGAAAATGAACCAGTTATTGAAAATGAACCAGTTATTGAAAATGAACCAGTTATTGAAAATGAACCAGTTATTGAAAATGAACCGGTTGTTGTTGAAGTTGAAAATGTTTAATTAGGTATTGCTCCCTGTTGCAATAGCTGGGAGCAGCTAATGATTATTGCTAAGTAACGAGGAATTTTTGGGTCTAAGATAGCTATGCTAAATAGGAACTCTCAACATCTGATGACCTATAAAAAAATTGCCATTTATGAGCAAAGCTATCAACTTCCTGTTTTTAAAAATAGATACTTAAAAAATTTTCAGAAAATCATCAAGGAACGTCGGAAATTAATTCAAGAAGGAGTTCGCTACCATTACTATTTTGGTAAGATTATTAAACGAAAAGAAAAAATTACTCAACAAGAAATCTTGATTGAGACTAAGTTATTAATTAAAGACTATAATTTATTAATTAACGGACTAGAAATCTATCAAGACGGATATTATCGTTTTTTACTCCAACTCAGTGACAATCTCAAAATTTTATTTTCCCAAAAATATCAAGAATTGAAAATCTTAGACTACGAGAGAATAAAGTTAGAAATTAAAAATAATAATAATCAAAATATTCTCAATCAACTCAAGCTGGAAAAACAGGAAAATTTTCGGGCAATTTTGCTACTGGGAAAAACATCTTTTTTGATGTTGAGAAAAACTAAATTACTAGGGGAAGGAGTTCAGAAATTAGCCGAGGATACTCAAAAGCAGAAAAAAATTGTACAAGCAATTATTCAAGAACTCAAAATTTATGAGGAATTAAATGATTATCAACTCAAATCTCAACGAGTTCGCCAAGAAATTGCTGATCTTGCCCAAAATGCAATTAATTTTGAAAACTACTTACAGGACTATTTTGCTCCTTTTCAATTATTAATAGAAGAAGTCATTAAAGTGGATGAAGAATTTTATGCAACAGTTGGAGAAATTAAGTATTTGGTAGATAATATTTTTATACCTCAGCCTGATCTGTTAGAAACCTCAGATTCAGCAATAAATTCTGAGTTTTTGCTAAATTTTCTGGCGAATGGTTACGAGAAAGAAGCAAGGTTAAAAGATGCTTTTTCCTCTGATCAATTTAATGATTACTTATTCAATGAAAGTGAATGGTCAGCACAATTTATTTCCCTAGAAAAAACCATCAATAAATTATCTCATCATTTAGCAGAACAAGAGGCTTGTCAAAAAGACACTATCCTAAAAACTCCCCTAGAAATAGTTGTCTCTCAATTCACTCAAAACAATATTGACAAATCTTCTACTTCCAAAAATCCCCAGACTTTCCCAAATATCTTAACTCAAGAATCGACGGATCTTGATTATAATCAATTACAAGATTTGCTAAGAAAGCAAGAGTGGCAAGCGGCCGATCGCCAAACGACTAAACTACTATTGAAAATTTTGGGTAGAACCTACTGGAATGAGGTTTATCCTCAAGATATTGCTCAATTACCTTGTTCGGAACTGAAAAAAATTGATCAACTTTGGCTTCATTATAGTCATGGTCATTTCGGTTTTAGTATTCAGCAGGCTATTTTCTCTAGTCTCGGTGGTTTAGTGGATTATGAAACCCAAAAGAAACTTGGCGATCGCCTAGGTTGGCGGCAGCAGGGTCAATGGCTCAATTATGAGCAACTAAACTTTCAATTAGAGCCGAATTCTCCCCTCGGTCATTTACCCGTTCATTGGTTGATTTTTGAAGAAAATCTTTATTATCCATCTGCCGAGGTTGCTGACAATCAAAACTCCCTGGCTTTCTGGAGAGTTGGCAATTGGTTATTGTGGCAACTTCACCTCGTTTTAAGCAAAATTCAAGCCTGTGGAATTATTCCTCTGTCTGACTTTTAAAGCCATTATTCTATTAAAAACTGATTTGCTATCACTACCAATTTCTTGACCGATAGTTAACTCTTAATCAGAAAAATATCGCCAAAAAATACCCCCTTTTTACGGTAAATAAAAAGGGGAGAAAATATTAGATAGCCTTACAGTCCAGCCATCCATTCCGTATGGAAAAACTCACCTCTGGGTTTATCGGTACGTTCATAGGTATGAGCGCCAAAATAATCCCGTTGTGCTTGGGTGAGATTTTGCGGTAAATTGGCCCGACGATAACTATCAAAATAGTCCAAAGAAGAACTAAAAGCCGGGACGGGAATCCCCAACTTATTAGCCAAGACTAACACCTCACGCCATGCTTCTTGGCGATCGAGGATACTTTGTTTAAATTCCGGCGCTAACAACAAATTCGGCAGCCCCGGATTTTCCGCAAAAGCCTTGCGAATTTTATCCAAGAAACTGGCCCGAATAATACAGCCGCCCTTCCATATCCGGGCCGATTCCGGCAGACTGATATTATAGTTAAACTCCTGAGAAGCTTTAGCGATTAAAGCCATACCTTGGGCATAGGAACACATTTTCGAGCAGTAAAGAGCATCACGCACCTTATCCACAAATAGTGCCGCATCCCCCGGATAGGTTTCCCCTGGTCCGGGTAACTCTTTGGCTGCGGCCACCCGTTCATCCTTATAAGCGGACATCACGCGAGCATTAACCGCAGCATAAATGGTCGGAATTGGCACCCCCAACTCTAAGGAACTTAACACAGTCCAGCGTCCGGTTCCCTTTTGTCCCGCCGAATCCAAGATTAAATCTACCAGATGATGACCGGTTTCTGGGTCAACACACTTAAAGATATCGGCGGTAATTTCAATTAAATAAGAATTAAGCTCATCGGTGCGGTTCCACTCGGCGAAAGTTTCCTGTAACTGCTGATTGCTTAGTCCTAGACCATTTTTCAGCACATCGTAGGCTTCCGCAATTAACTGCATATCGCCGTACTCGATGCCATTGTGAACCATTTTCACATAATGGCCTGCCCCCCCGGCCCCCACATAAGTGACACAGGGACCATCATCGACTTGGGCGGCAATTTTGGTTAAAATCGGCTCTAATTCCCGATAGGCGAACTCTGTACCCCCCGGCATCAGGGAAGGACCGTGCAGAGCGCCTTCTTCGCCACCACTGACCCCCATACCGACAAAACCGAGTTTAGTGGTCGATTCTAGGTCGCGGGTGCGTCTTTCCGTGTCCTCATAGAGGGAGTTACCGCCATCGATAATCATATCTCCTTCTTCGAGAAGGGGTTTTAATTGTTCAATCACGGCATCCACCGGCGGGCCAGCTTTTACCATGACCAGAATTTTGCGGGGACGCTCTAAAATTTGGACGAATTCTTCTAAACTATAGGCCGCCTTGACATCTTTGCCGACGGCGCGAGTTTCCATAAATTCTTGAGTTTTGCTGGCGGTGCGATTGTAAACAGCGATGGGAAAACCCCGACTCTCCACATTGAGAGCGAGATTTTCTCCCATGACAGCTAGTCCGATAACACCGAAGGTACGTTTAGTCATAGAAATTCAGTCTCGGCTGATGCGTTCTTCCTCCCCTTTTAGCGCCTACTTTCCCTAAGATAGCTAAACTTTCCCTATTTCTTAAGCCTTGACTAATCAGTGATCAGTGATCAGTAATCAGTAATCAGTGATCAGATTTGGGTTTTCAGTGACCGGCATTGAGTGAGGAGTGTGACAGCGTTTCTCCTCAAGATGAAGTGTAACCTAAGTAGATAGGTATTAAAAACTTTCAGATCCCCCCGCCTATCGGCACCCCCCTTATCAAGGGGGGCAGGGGGGATCGAACCTAAAATCCATTTTTAATTTAATTATAACCAGCTACTTAATTTGGTATCACCCCCTGACGACTGGCTACTGTTGCCCGTTCCCTAAAACCAGAGACTTCCTACCTCACCATTAAGATAACTGCTATAAATGGCATTAACAGTGCTGTGTTTTCACTGATGACTGAAAAACCCCCAAGCGCAGAAAAGTTAATGCTAATGTTAAATTAAATTAAGAAAATCCCCATTCCTCTTATATGCAGTTAACTTGGCTTGATAGTAATTCTTGGTTAATCGAAATCGGGGGAAAACGCCTGCTTCTCGACCCTTGGTTGGTAGGTTCCCTGACTTTTGGTAATTTAACTTGGCTATTTGAGGGCAAAAAAACCTCTAATCATGCCATTCCCCAAAATATCGATCTGATTCTTCTCTCCCAAGGTTTGGAAGATCACGCCCATCCTCCTACTTTACAGGTACTCGATCGCCAAATTCCCGTGGTGGCTTCTCCTAATGCCGAAAAAGTCGTTCGAGCGCTTAATTATACCCATCTCATCCCTTTAACCCACGGCTCTAGTTATATCTTTGACAATGCGATCGAAATTACTGCCGTCCCCGGTTCTCCAGTCGGGCCGACTCTGGTGGAAAATGGTTATGTTATCAAGGAATTAGCGACAAATCAGAGTATCTACTACGAACCCCACGGTTATCATTCTCCTAGCCTCGATTCTCTCGGTAAAATTGCTGTTATTATCACTCCTTTGATTGACTTAAAAATACCTTTCCTCGGACCGGTAATCAAAGGACAAGAAAGCGCCTTGGCAGTCTGTCAACGCTTGCAGCCCGAATATATTATTTCTACGGCTGCCGGTGGTGATATCGAGTTTAAAGGATTATTAATGGCGGTGTTAAGTGCGGAGGGTAGTCCCGAATCTTTTCAAGAATTATTAACATCCCATGACTTGCCGACAAAGGTAATTGATCCTCGTCCTTGGCAACCTTTTACAGTGGAATTAGGCGAGTGCGTTCCGGGTTTGAGCTAATCTGAGTTAAGGGAAGAATAGAAAAAAGTTAAAACTTTCTTCCCGATTTTTATCTAAAAAAGTAGAATTTTTGTTATATCTTTGCTGGCTACAGATAACATTAATTGTTTTAAAAAACTGGCTCTCTTGAATATTGGATGTAAAATGGGTAAAACCCCACACCCCACACCCCACACCCTGCCCCCAGGAAAAACTTTTTCAGCAAACCCTAATTAAAAGTGGCTCTTCTCTGCTAAATTTTCTATGAATCAATTGCCCTTATTTTCTCAGTCAAAATCAGTGCGAGACTTTTATCAACCTGATGCCGAAATAATTCTTTATCAAGGAGATAGCAATAATTTTATCAAGACTATACCGGATAATTCTGTGAGCTTGATTATTACTTCTCCTCCCTACAATTTAGGAAAAGACTACGAAAAAAAAATCTCTTTGGATACTTATCTGGAAACCCAAACCAAAATTATGCGAGAATTCCCTAGAATCTTGCAAGATAATGGCAGTATTTGCTGGCAGGTGGGAAATTTCGTTCAAGAGGGAGAAGTTTATCCTTTAGATATTTTTTATTATCAGCTATTTAAACAAATGGGTTTCTTTTTAAGAAATAGAATTGTCTGGCATTTTGGTCATGGATTACATACCTCTAAAAGATTTTCTGGCAGGTATGAAACTATTTTATGGTTGACAAAAACCGATAAATATACCTTTAATCTTGATCCAGTGAGAATCCCCGCTAAATACCCTGGTAAGCGCCATTTTAAAGGTAAAAATATCGGTAAACCCTCTGGTAATCCTTTAGGGAAAAATCCCAGCGATGTTTGGGAGTTTTTAGCACAAGAATGGGATGAGTTACTATGGGATATTCCTAACGTTAAATCTAATCATCCAGAGAAAACTATTCATCCTTGTCAATATCCAATCGAATTAGTAGAAAGATGTGTTTTAGCCTTGACAAATGAGGGGGATTGGGTTTTTGATCCTTTTGCTGGGGTTGGAACTTCTCTGATTGCTAGTATTATGCACAATCGTCGAGTGATGGGGAGTGAAAAAGAAGCAGAATATGTGAAAATTGCCAGGGAAAGAATCGCTGCTTATTTGCAAGGAAATCTCAAAATTCGTCCTTTAGGAAAACCTATTCATCAGCCTAATGGTAAGGAAAAAGTTGCTCAAATTCCCCAAGAATGGCACAATAATATATAGGAAGTAACACTGAATCTACCCCCCAGGTAGGTGGATTCATGAATCCACCTACTATGCTTTGATAATAAATCTGGTTATTAAAAACTGATTATTTATTCCCCCTGTTGCCTGTTGCCTTTTGCCTGTCCTTATAAGTAGCCTATGCTCAACGGATTTAGTATAACCCATCCGACAATGATTGATAAGTTTTTTTGTCACCATTTTTAGAGAAAACTTTGCAGAATTGTGGCGGTTTCTTGACCAGTTTTTTCCCAACTAAAAAGCTCGGCGCGTTGACGACTGAGGGACTTTAATTTTAGGCGTAATTGTTCATCCATGGCGATTTGCTGCATTGCCTCTCTCATCTCATCGATACTATAGGGATTAATTAAAATTGCCGCATCTCCTGTGACTTCTGGGAGAGAGGAAAGATTAGAAGTAATGACAGGAGTTCCACAGGCGAGCGCTTCTAGTACAGGTAATCCGAAACCTTCCCAAAGGGAGGGATAAACTAAAGCAGTTGCTTGGTTTAAAAGTTGCGGCAATTCTTCATAGGAAACATAGTTTAAAAATTGCACTCGTTGAGAGATTGATAATGCTTCTACCTGTTGCTGTAGAGCCGGGGTAAAACGGGGGTCAAATTGACCGACAATTAATAATTGATATTCGGAATCGATTTGGGAAAAAGCAGTAATTAAACGACCGAGATTTTTATGAGGATCATAACGACCAAGATAGAGGAAATAGGGACGAGTCGCCAGATTTAGAGGACGAAAATTATCAGAATCATATCCAGAAAGAATCACGGTTATTTTGTCAAGAGGTATGTTAAAAAACTTATTAATATCGGCGGCCGTTGCTTGGGAAACAGCGATAATATGTGTGGCTTTTTTCAGGACTTGGGGTAAATAGTATTTATTATAAAAAGTTAGGGGAGAAAATTTCGGGAACCGCAGGGGAATTAAATCATGAACTGTGACAATATAGCGGCAATTTCCATAAATAGGTGCTTCGGGAATGGGGGTAAATAGCAGGGAAGACTTCAATTGTTGATAGGTTTGATAGAGTTGGGTTTCTGTCCAAATTAAGCGCTTAATATTGCCTTTGGTTCCCTGCTCTTGGGTGAGGTTTGCTGACACAGTATAGGTGTTAAAATCTGGGTAACTATTAGAAGTGATTAGGGTAGGATTTAAGTTAGCTAATTGGGGAATGAGATTTTTAGTATAGGTAGTCAATCCAGTATATTTAGTACCGAGAAAAGCGAGATTGATTAATAATTGATGGTTTTTATTCATAGATATTAGCTAGTTAAGTAGGTAGGTGTTAAAAGTTGTCAGATACCCCCCTTATCAAGGGGGGATTAAGGGGGGATCAACACCCCCCTTATCAAGGGGGGATTAAGGGGTGATCAACACCCCCCTTATCAAGGGGGGATTAAGGGGGGATCCACACCCCCCTTATCAAGGGGGGATTAAGGGGTGATCAACACCCCCCTTATCAAGGGGGGATTAAGGGGGGATCCATCTTCAATTTAATTATAACTACTTACTTATTATAAAAGAGAACGATAAGCTTTTATAGTAGCTTGTGCGGTTTTTTGCCAAGAGAATTTTGCCGCTTGTTTTTTTCCTTTAGTGATTAATTCTTGACGGAGAGAGATATCACTAATCACCTGATAGATTGCCGCAGCAATTTCTAGGGGATTATCGGGATTAATTAATATTGCCGAGTCTCCGGTGACTTCGGGTAAGGATGCAGTATTAGCAGTTACCACAGGACAACCTAAAGTCATCGCTTCTAAAACTGGTAATCCAAAACCTTCATAAAAGGAAGGATAGACAAAAACATCAGCTTTTTGATAATAATCCGCAACTAAGTCATCGGTAAGATAATCAAGATGTTGGATACTATCTCGAAAGGGAGACTGAGATATTTTCTCAAAAATTGGTTCATACTTCCATCCTTTTTTGCCAATCAGAATCAGATTATGGTCTAATTTATACCTGTCCTTGAGATAGTTAAAAGCACTGATAAGATTAATAATATTTTTTCGTGGTTCTAGGGTACTAACAAAGAGTAAATAGGGTTTAGTGATGGTTAGAGATGAGGGATAATTGGGGAGAGAAGAATAACGACTTGCGAGGGGAGTAACAAAAATTTTCTCTGGGGTTACATCTAAATATTCAATAATATCTCGTTTGGTACTTTCGGAGTTAGCAATAACTAAATCTGTCCATTTTAGACATTGTTTAATCCGTTGGCTGTAGGTTTTGACAATCCCCGTGACAAACTGAGGATATTTAATAAAAGTAACATCATGAATAGTCATAACTTGACGACTCTGACGACAAGGATACACCACATGATCCAATCCGTGGAGAATATCGGGAGAATCAAGAAAGTTTTCTAGATAGGGAATTAGAGGATTAGGAAATCGGGTTAAGATATTGCTAAGACTGACGGGAATTGGTAAACATTTAACCTCTGGATAGGATTGCAGTTTTTCTGGTATAGAAAGATTACCCCGCAGCCAGTTTTTTACCGATGGTTGAAAACAGAGGGACAGGGAAAAGTTTTCTTGGTTTTGTAATTTAGCTAATTCGGCAATCAGGTGATAAGCATATAATCCAATTCCACTAGGATTTTGTCTTATCGGTGTACCATCAACTAAAATTTTAAGCATTTGTGGTTAGATGAGATTGACGGGATAGATATTTTTAAAATTACAGATTCAATTGTCAATTTTGCTCGCTTAGGACAAGATTAAAATCGGCAATAAACTCCACCCTAATAGTTAATCTTACCCTATAACGTCCCTGAATAGCAGCCTTTTTTGGCTAGGTTACAGCCAATACTTAATTTATCGGGCAATTTTTTCGATTATTGTCCCCTCACCTACCCTACTACTATGATTGTCAACGGGTACTTATAAGCTAAGACCTATTTTAATCGCCTATCCTTAAATTAGCTGCATCTCCTTGACGAGAAACGCTGTAATTAGTTATAATTACGGAAGAATAGCTTCCCCGTACTTGTGGTGAGCGGAGATTTCTGAAAAGTTATCTCAGGGATGGCTTAGTCCCCTACAGAACAACCAACATCGGGTAATGCCGAAAAATCTTGATTAACTAATGTTTTCACTATGTTTAATCCCTTAGTATCTTTTAAATCCCTAGAAGGCCATGAAGGTGAGGTTAAATGTCTAACTTTTTCCCAAGATGGTAAATTTTTAGCTAGTGGAGATAACGAGTTAACTGTTATTGTTTGGGATTGGCAAAAAAATCAAAAATTTATTTTACAAGGACATGAAAAAGCCGGTTGGTGGGATCAGGGAGTTAACTCTGTTGCTTTTAGTCCCTGTCAAGGATATTTGGTTAGTGGAGGAGATGATCAAACCCTAAGAATTTGGTCACTGGAAACTAAAAAATTAATCTCTACCTTAACGGGACACCAAGATAAAGTTACAGCAGTAGCTGTTCATCCCGATAAGGAAATTATTGCTAGTGGTAGTGAAGATAAAACGGTGAAAATATGGTCAGTAAAAACCGGAGAAACTCTGTCCACATTACAAGGTCATAGCGATAAAGTCCTAACAGTTAAATTTAGTCAAAATGGTCAACTTTTAGCCAGTGGTGGCGGCGAAAATGACAAAACGGTAATTATTTGGAATCTGGGAGAAAAGAGCAGTATTACCTTAAAAGGTCATTCCGATTGGTTTGGAGGTATTTTATCGGTAGATTTCGGCAGTAATAACAAATTTTTAGCCAGTGGCAGCAAAGACAAAACTATTAAAATCTGGGATATTAAAAGAGGGACAGAGGTAAAAACTCTCAGCGAACATAGTGATCATATCAATTCAGTTAGTGTTAGTCCTAATAATCAACTATTAGCCAGTGGTAGTGATGATAAAAGCTTAAAATTATGGGATTTAAAAGCAGGAAAAGCCATTATTTCTATTCCCCATCCCCAGAAAATCTATTCGGTTTGTTTTAGTCCCGATGGTAATTATATCGCCACGGCCTGCCAAGACAAAATCGTGAGAGTTTATGCCACTTCCGAACTACAATCTTTAGCAAGTTGAGCAATCTTTGAGCGGGTGCATCTCATTTTTGTAAATCTACTAAGTTGGAATTTTTAAAGGGAAACTATCTGCCAAAATTGATCGTTACTTCCGATTTTATTCCTCAATCCAAGCTTTTGGGGGGTAGAACCCCCCAAACCCCTAGGGTTGATTCATAGTAGGGTTGATTCATAGTAGGGTTGATTCATAGTAGGGTTGATTCATAGTAGGGTTGATTCATGGTAGGGTTGATTCATGGTAGGGTTGATTCATGAATCAACCCTACCCAAACCCCGGAGCGCATGAGCTTTTCGGTGGGATGCTTACACGCGGCTGCTGATATATTTGTAATAATTTAAGAGTCACTGATAATTGCTGATTGTCGATATTTCTGCAAATGTGATAGTAAATCCGGTTATTAAAAACTGATTATTTATTCCCCTTTGCATGAGTGCCTCTTGCATGAGTGCCTCTCCTCGTAACTAGCCTGTACTCAACGGATTTAGTATAATTATCTACTAGAGATCGCTGCCGGTCTGTTCTTCTCGGAAGTAAAGCTGATATAATTGACAGCTAGGCTGGGCTAGATCGCCTTTTAACTGAATTAAACCCATACTTTCCAGTTTATAGGCAGTAATCGGTTCTAATCGCACTCCCTTATCGGAAGAATTAACCACTTCCCCCATCGCTGTCAATAATTCCGGCTGTTTTTGCAGATTATCCCAGTGATGACGCAGGTGTGCCGCATAAATTCCCCCCTGGGTAGCAGCATTAGGGAGAATATTTTTTTCCTCGCGCACCCGCGCTTCCAGGGCCAAACGGCTAAGATAGGGATGACCAGCGACTAGAGCAATTAAATCGCTAAGAAAACGCTGATTATCATCATTTTTAGGCAATCCGTAGCTAATAGCCAAGTTTTCCAGTTGTTCGAGGCTAAAACCGGGTAATTTAATCGCGCGGCCGACATTAAAGGGAGATTGATTAGCGTCCAATTGAATATAGATTTCCGTGGAATTAGCAATCGCTAACCGCAAATTCTGCCAGATTTCTAAATTATTAGCTTCTTCGTGCCAACAGCGCAAAAGCGGCAGAAAATCCCTAGCGATGTCGGGATACTCGAAAATTCTGTCTAAATTATCTAGGGCCAAAAAGAGCGGCCCGTTAATCTGTTCCAAAAGATAGGACTGAAAATAGGTTTGACAACTGATTAAACTGCCAAATAGTTCCTCATCCCAATATTCATCTAATTGGGGCTTTAAACCCAATTCTCGGCTGACATTTGCCGAAAACCAGCGACAAAATCGGTCTAAACTGGCAAACATCGCCTTTTCTGCCACTTGACAATTAATATAAACTGTGCTATGTCCCCAACTATCTGCCTGAGCGAGCAGGTGTTTAAGCAGAGAAGTTTTACCGGTCTTTTCGGGGGATTTAATGCGAATGAGTGACCCTGGGCGATTAATTTCTTGATAACAGTCGCTTTCGACGGGAGGGCGGCTAATATAACTATCTATAACCGATTTTTCTGCTAGTATCGGGGCGGGTTGATTTCTCCATTCAGGATATTTGATATCTTTGAACCATTCCCGGAGGATTTGGAACTTACCCGGCCCTTTACTACCTAATTCTAGTTCGGGACAGCCATTATCTTTATCTGCCGAGAAATAGCTATAGATTTTAGTCATTTGTTTTTTATAGGTTTCATGGCTGGCGGCCTCGGCCATTTCCCAAATTTCCTCATCCGGTTTGCGCCAATTTTCGTAGGCAAAACGAACTAAAAAAATCTCCTTTAATTTGCCTTGAACACCGTATTCTCTGGCTAGATGTTTGAGAAACTCGTCCCATCCCTGTGGTTTCATCCCGTTCTACTTTATTCTACTTATATGCCCTTTTTTTCCATGTTAACCCCTTTTTCCCTCTTGGCAATGGGACTGACATCCGAGCGGAAAAACCCTATGGTAAAAATAGGTCAATTACCTGATGGTGCTTAAGGGAGTAAAACCATGAAAATCTCGTTAACCTTGTTTGTTCTGGTCTCCTTGCTGTTAGGTTCTCTTCCTCACACTTTAGCGGTTAATAGTCAAGATAACCATTTTGACCGTTCCTCTTCGCCGCTAATTTTACAAAACCGTGACTGTAAGGGTGATAAGGACGATAATTGCAATTAGTCCTGATTATCTCGGTTAAGGTTGTTAATCTATATCCCCCACCGATAACAAAATCGTGGTCGGGATTTTTTTTATGAACTCGCCTGTAATTCCTCTAAACGTGCTAAAACTTCGGCACTGTGAATGGCAGGATTTACCCCTAAATAAATCTCTTTTAAAATCCCATCGGGATCGATAAGATAGGTATGACGCAGGGAAACATAACCCATCCAAGAACCATAGGCTTTACTAACATCTCCGGTAGTATCTGCCAGTAAGGGAAATTTTAACCCCTCCGAGTCACAAAATTCCGCATGAGAATCGACATCATCGGCACTTACCCCTAAAACTTGCGTATTTTTAGCCATATATTTCGGCAAATCCTGCTGAAAACGCCGCGCTTCTAGGGTACAGCCGGGGGTAAAATCCTTGGGATAAAAATACAAAACTACCCACTTACCCCGATAATCCGATAGGGAAATATTTCCTTCTCCCGTGTTAGTCGGTAGGCTAAAATCGGGTGCCGGTTGATTTAAAGGGGGTTGGGGGCCACCTAAAGCGTTAGCATCGGGAATAAGGGCAAAAAATGCCAGAATTACTGCAATTACAAAACTCAACAGTTGACGACGAGACATAATCAGTTATCAGTTATTTTAGTAAAAAATCGTAGGGTTAGGAGACAATCGGTGGCTCTCTTATTCTTTGTGTGATAAGTTTAACCTAATACGGGAGCGATCGATCTTTGTGTCCTTTGTGTCTCTGTGGTTCGTTCCATTCACTTGTTCCTGTCACACCGGGAAAATTAACTGTCACCACATCTCCAGGGGAAAACGTCACCAATTAACCCCCCTCCACATCAGAGAAAGTTTTGGCCGCATAGTTTAGGGAAAAATTGACAAGATCGATCTGATCCTCCTCAGTCCAGGTATCACTTTGATCGAGCGATGGTTGTTGTTGTCCGACAAGTTCATTGAGAATGATTGTGGCCAATCGTAAACGTTCTCCTGATGATAAGTGACAAACCACTTGATTATAAACTTCTTGGGCAGTAGTGGGCATAACAAAAAACTGATGACCGAATGCTTCTAGTATCATAACTATACGATGACTGGTAGTGGAGTATGGCTAAGAGAAGATTGGGCTTACTGAAGATTAACGGTGGGTGCGATGACTCTAATCGTAGGGGAGATATTATCTTCGTTCATGGACTAGGGGATCATCCCATTACAGCTTGGTATCCCAACCCAGAAGAAATAAGAGACAAAGTTGATACAGAGCAATTTTGGAATCAAGAGTTACAAGAACTCAACTTTTGGTTAAATTGGCTTGGTAAACATAGACCAGATTTAGGGATTTGGTCTTATGGATATGAAGCCATGCCTTTTAAAGAAAGTAGTGGTTTATCAAGAGTACCAATAGTCAAAGGTAAAATAGAGAGTTATACGGGAAAGGCTTCTCCCATCATAGATCAAGCCAGTGAACTGCTTGCACTTTTGACACAAAGAGATTTTTTGATCCGGCCCAAAATTTTTGTTACTCATAGTTTAGGCGGTTTAATTGTCAAAGAGACACTTTATTTAGCTCATGATGATCTTAATAGTAATGACGAAATGAGGGAAATTATTGGACAAACCAAAGGAGTTGTTTTTTGTGCTACCCCTCATCAAGGTTCAGATTTGGCCAATTTCAAGGAATTATTAGCTCAAGTTGCAAAAACATTTCGTCTTCTTGACGAAAATGTGATTATTAGTGAACTTAGCTCAGAGAATACTAACACCCAGTTATATAAATCAGGTAAATGGTATAGCGGTAATACAAAAACTTATGACATTCAAACAAAAGCCTTTTATGAAACCGAAGAAACAGAAATTCCTGCGATAGGAAAACGCCTAGTGGTGGATCGCTTCAGTAGTGATCCAAATGTTATAGGCGTTAGACCAACTGCCGTCAGTGGAGCAGATCATTTTGCTATTGTTAAACCTCAAAGTGAGAATGATACTATTTATATAGGGGTGAGAGAATTTATAGATAAATATTTACCTCGTCAAAATTCTGGGGGAGGATTTAATCCTAATCAAGTTACTTTTGAAGAAGAGGAAAAAGACGGTTTTTTTTTGAGGAATTAGCGAAAATTCCAACTCCAAACTATCTAGAACTTTTAGGACGTGAACAAGAAATTAACAGAATCAAAGATGCTCTCAGTGACTCAAAAGGTAAACGTCTAGTGGGAATTACTGGACTGGGAGGAAATGGCAAAACCTCTGTAGCTATTGAAGTTGCTAGAGCTTTCCGCGAAATGGGTTTTCGATATGTTGTCTGGCAAACCGCCTCAACAAAGTTCAATTCCACTCGTATGACTTTTGATTCAATTCTTGAAGATATTCCCAAGCAATTATTACCCTCACTTAAATACAATGATAGAACAAATGATAGAACAAATGATAGAACAATAGATTCTCTTCGTGATTTGATAGGTTTACAAGGTGAGAGACGAGAAATCGAAACTAGAAAGTTATTATCTAGTCAGAGAGTTCTTTTAATTTTGGACAATATGGAAACTTCGGAATCTCAGAATGCAATTGCGGCGAGGCTTTATTCAGTTTTAGGAAATAGTAAAGTTCTGTTTACCAGCCGAAATAGATTTGATACTTTAGAGGTAGATGTTTGGGATTTTTATTTACAAGGTCTGCAAGAAGAAGCATCAATCAAATTAATGGAGCAAGTTGCACAGGAAAGAGACATTACTTGTTTTGATCCTGATGCTTCTATAGAATTACTAAAATTTACTGGCAACAATAAAACTGGCTATTTACCCTTAGCATTAAAATTAGTAACAGGTCAACTAAAAAACAAAACTACCGCAGAAATTGAACAAAGTTTATTTAATGTTCGCCTAACAGAAGATGATGTTCAAGAAGACGATATGAACGTCTTTAAAAGATTTTGGTGGCGTATATTTTTTCAAGCTTTTAAAATGTTTTCTGATTCAGACCTAAAGTTAATGTCGCTTTTAGCTGGTTTACAAGAGCAAGAAGGGACTACCTACAGTCTGATTCGAGATATGAACAATAAAAAAATCAAATTGACTGAGCCACAATTAGAACAGGCAATTATGAACACTTGGTGTTCTTGTTTGTTAGAAAGAGAAGAATATGATAAAAAACGCTATTATCTGCATATTTTAACTACTAAGTTTTTTAAGGCAATTCTAGGCATTGGAGGAGGACAAATTAATGATTAATAATCATGAAACTGATTTTTTAAAAGACATAGAAGGGGAGAAAGAACATTTTACTCTTCTTAGAAATCTCTACACTGACTTATTCAGTGAAGAAGAAAAAGAATTGATTAAACAAGAATTTCAAGAAACATTCTCTCCTGAAGAATTACAGGACATTAAGGAAAAATTCGAGAAAATATATAGATATTATTATGATTTGGCGAGACCGGCAATTATTGAGACATATACTGAACTCGCTTTTGAGAATAATAACTATCTTGATCCGAAATTTTATCGAAATTCCCCTGAGTTTTCTGCTAAAGATCAACACAATCTTGAAAATAAAGCTCTAGATTTCTTCCAAACAGAGTTAAATAACATTAAACTAGCGATAAGCTATGCTAAGGAAGATGGACAATGGCAACGAATTGTTAAAATTTGTCAAAGTTTGCAAAGATTTCTCAAAATTCGGACTTATTGGGAAGATTTAGATGATATACTGAGAGAGGCAATTTATGCCGCAAATAAATCGGGCGAGCATTTAACAGAAGCTCATTTACTTAATCAATTTGCTGGGTTACAACGTTTATTAGGAAGAGCCAAAGAGGGCTTAGATAAATGTGAAGAAAGTTTACATATCTTTCAAGAATTAAAAGATGAATATGGCGAAGCTAAGGCTTTATATACTTTAGGTTTTCTTAATCGTTCAATGGGAAATTGGGAAAAGTCTGCTGAAGCCTTGGAAAATTCAGTAAAACTTTTTAGAAGGATACATGAGAGTCAAAATTTTGACATTGATGTAGAAGAAGATATTGCAGAAGCCCTTGATGGTTTAGGATTAATTTATCCCATATTTGGAAAATTAGAGAGTGCAGAAGAAGTTTTACGAGAGAGTCTTGAGCTTAAAGAAAAACTTAATAATCGCTTTGCATTAAGTAAAACAACCAATATTTTAGGCAAAGTTTATATCGAGCTTTATAATAGCCAGAAAAAAATTGAGTTTTTACAAGAAGCACAAAAATTAATGGAATCTAGTTTGGAGATTAAAAAAGAGTTAAATGATCTTCAAGGACAAGGGGTTTGTTTCAATGAACTCGGTAAAATTCAGCGTCTAATGGGAAATTATGAGCAAGCACATGATTATTATCTTAAAAGTTTAAATGTTAAAAAGAAAGTATCATCAACGGGTGGTGGTGCTTCCGATAGACACGGAGAAGGGCTGACATACATGGAAATGGGTTTTTTATATCAAGAGCAAGGAAAAAAAGAAGAAGCACAAAACACTTTTCGGAAAGCTCTTGATTATTTAAACGTTTATTCACCCCAATATGAGGAGGTGTCTAAAATTCTTCAAGACAATCATTAGTCTGTCACTTTATTCTGATCTATCCAAATTTGAGGTTATTAAATGCAGCAAAAAAAATTAATGGTTATTGTTGATTCTATTGGTTTTAGTCTTCGCAGTATGCGTTCACAGAAAGACTATTTAGATTATCTTATTAATGATCAAAAACAAGACATTGCAGTAGTTGTACTCGCTGATTCAGCTTTTAAAGAAGTAGCTATAGAAACTTTCTCTCGAACAGGTGCTAAAGTTTATTTTGAAGATTATAACGATAGTATTTCAAACGATGAAATGATTAATAAAATTGCCAATAAATACAATATTTTAATTTACAATATTGTTACCGAGCGTCATGCTGTAGATTTTTTGCGTCATAATTTAGGAGATAATTACCCAACTGTCAAAGACAACAAAGGGATAGCCCATCCTGTTCCTAATAAATCTTGTCTTTTCGCTTCAGAAAAAACGATTGAAAAAGTTACGAAAAAACTTTTTTATGTTGCTCACTTAGCCAGAGATAATAGAGATTGTCAGGATGCTAAAGTTATCTTTTTGCCCTTTTCAGGTTTAAAAACTTTTGGGACAGAGTATGGTGCAAATGATAGAGAACAACAGAAAATTTCCGAATATATGTCTTTCCCTTTTGAAGATAGTATCCCTGCCATTGGTAAGATTCAAAAAGAATTAAAAGAACATAATATCATTGTTATTCCTATTATTATCCAATACGGAAATCTTGAAGAAATCCATCGGAAAGTTATTGAAATTAGCAAACAACATAATTTAAATCCTCTCCCTACATCTTTAGATATTGATTGGAATAGAGATTTTGCCTCACAAGCTGGCTTTTTTAATGCAATTAATCAATGGTCAGAAAAAACAGGTTTGCCAAATATAGCCATTGTGCATGGAAGTAGTTCTCTTCATTTAGTAGAAGAATGTGCAGATCCTCAAAGAATAATCGCTTTTTATGCAACTCACACAGAAAAACTGAACATAGAGGACGATGGCAGAATCTATCATTTAGCAGTAGCAGAAGCTAGTGGAGGTTGGTTAAGGGCTGTTCAACCTTTAACCCCCTATTCTCATAACTATAAACAAGTAGCTCAACAAATTACTGAACAGGCCTTACTACTTATTCAATCCTGGATTGACGGATAAATTTGCTTGAGCTTGATTCGAGCCTCCTTTGCGCTAAATAAATCGCCAATCTACCCAAGTAATGATTGTGGCCAATCGTAAACGTTCTCCTGATGATAAGTGACAAACCACTTGATTATAAACTTCTTGGGCAGTAGTGGGCATAACAAAAAACTGATGACCGAATGCTTCTAGAGCTTGTCTTCATCTGCCTAACGATCATGTCTATTGTCACCCTTAACCCCCTTCAATCCCATCAAGATTTAGTCATCGATCCGGGTAAAATCACGGGATTACGGGGAAAAATCACCATCCCAGGCGATAAATCTATATCCCATCGTTCCCTGATGTTAGGAGCGATCGCCGAAGGAGAAACCGTTATTCATGGGTTATTATTGGGCGAAGATCCCCGCAGTACCGCTAGTTGTTTTCGTGCCATGGGTGTGGAAATTTCCCAACTCAACAGCGAGAAAGTGATCGTCAAAGGTAGGGGTTTAGGCAATCTTCAGGAACCCTTAGAAATCCTCGACGCGGGCAATTCCGGCACGACGATCCGCTTAATGTTAGGATTATTGGCCGGTCATCGGGACCGTTTTTTTGTCGTCACTGGTGATGCTTCCCTGCGATCGCGTCCCATGTCCAGGGTGGTGAAACCCCTCAAAGAAATGGGGGCGCAAATTTGGGGCAGAAAAGCCAATTCTTTGGCTCCTTTAGCCGTTTCTGGGGAATCTCTGCAACCGATCCACTACTATTCTCCCGTTGCTTCTGCACAGGTAAAATCCTGTCTTCTCCTCGCTGGACTGTTAACGGAGGGGAAAACCACAATCACGGAACCCGCTTTATCTCGCGATCACAGTGAACGGATGCTGCGCGCTTTTGGGGCAAATATTGAGGTGGATGGGGAGACTAATAGCGTCACGGTGACGGGTTATCCCACTTTAACCGGACAAACGGTGATTGTACCGGGAGATATCAGTTCGGCAGCTTTTTGGTTGGTAGCGGGGGCAATCGTGCCTAATTCCGAGTTATTAATCGAAAATGTGGGAATAAACCCGACTAGAACTGGAGTTTTACAGGTTTTACAGGCAATGGGAGCAGATATCACCCTCGAAAATCAACGGGTGGTGACGGGGGAACCGGTGGCGGATCTGCGGGTGAAATCCAGTCAACTACAGGCAACCACGATCGCCGGTGAGATTATACCCCGTCTGATCGATGAAATTCCGATTTTGGCAGTAGCGGCGGTTTTTGCCCAAGGAACGACAATTATCAAGGATGCTGAGGAATTACGGGTGAAGGAAAGCGATCGCCTGACGGTGATGGCCACCCAACTCGATCGCCTAGGGGCAAAAGTAAGGGAATTACCCGATGGTTTAGAGATTACCGGCGGTACAGGCCTAGTCGGCACGGAAGTGGACAGTTTTACCGATCATCGCATTGCCATGAGTCTAGCGATCGCTGCCCTCAATTCCCGTCAACCCACCACTATCCATCGCGCTGAAGCGGCTGGCATTTCCTACCCCGATTTCTTTAGCACCTTACAGCAAATTTGTCAAGAGTAGAAATATTAAGTTTTTCTGCGAGTGGGCGAGGAGTCACTGGTACAATTGCAGGATAAATCACAGAGTAGTAGGCCGCCTGTGTGATAATCAAGTTCATCGATCGAAATAGCGGAAAATAGAAGCGTCCCTAACTCGCATTTCCCTGAAAAATATCTCCCTATCTACCCCTCTCTCGTCTTCTATTCCCCACCGATAATGGAAATCATCGCCCAATTAGAGAAAGTTTCCTATATTTATCCCGAATCCTCCAATCTAGTGCTTAAAAATATCTCTTTAGCAATTCATCGAGGAGAATTTTTAGGTATTATCGGGCCCACAGGTGCGGGAAAAACTACTCTCTGTTTAACTCTTAACGGTATTGTCCCCCAATTCTACGGAGGGCGTTTTTTTGGTTATGCAACGGTAGCCGGTTTAGATACTTTAACCCATCCCGTTAGCACCTTGGCCCGCTATGTGGGGGCAGTATTTGAAGATCCCGAAACGCAACTTTTAGCCACTTCGATAGAAAATGAAATCGCTTTTACCCTAGAAAATTTACGGCTACCGCGAGAGGAAATTAAAGCGCGTATTCCCAAAGTTTTAGCGGCAGTCCGGTTAGAGGGAATGGAAAAAAAATCGCCGGGGGAATTATCAGGAGGACAAAAACAACGATTAGCGATCGCCGCTGCCCTCGCAGTTCAGCCCGCTTTGTTAATTCTCGATGAACCCACCTCCCAACTGGATCCGGTGGGATCCCAGGAAGTTTTCGCCACCATTAAGGAATTAAATCGCCATCTCGGTGTCACTATTGTGATGGTCTCCCACGCAGCCGAGGAAATGGCCGAATATGCCGATCGCCTGGTACTATTAAGGGAGGGTGCGATCGAAGCCATGGGAACCCCAGCAGAGATCTACTCCCAAGTACAACTTTTACAGGAAAATGCCCTGCGTCCCCCGCAAGTGGCCACTACTTTTGCCTTGATCAATCAAAAAATCGGGGCGATTGAGTCCATTCCTGTCACCCTAGACCGCGGTTTTGCCCGTTTAAACGAGCTTAAATCCTTTTACCATCAAATAACACCAAACCCTCCCTTATCATCGGTTTCTGACCCCTTAAACCCCCTACTGAGGGTAAAAAATCTTTGCCATACCTATCCCGATGGTACTACCGCCTTGCGGGATGTGTCCCTCGATATTGCCGAAGGGGAATATCTGCTGATTATCGGTCAAAATGGCGCAGGAAAAAGCACTTTAGTCAAGCATTTTCTCAATCTTCTCTCGGCAACCACCGGTCAAGTTATGATTGACGGACGTTCAATCAATAGCTTTTCTGTCAGTGATTTAGCTCGTTCGATCGGTTATGTAGCCCAAAATCCCGATAATCAGATTTTTAACACCACTGTGGAGAAAGAAGTATCATTTGCCCTGACTAATCTCGGTTATTCTCCAGAAATCGTCACCCAACGCACGGAAGCAAGTCTAGAAGCCATGGGATTGCTAGAATATCGCTCCTATCATCCTCTCTCCTTACCGAAAGGCGATCGAGCGCGGGTAGTGATTGCGGCAATTTTAGCCATGGAACCGCGTATAGTGGTCTTTGATGAACCCACCACGGGCCAAGATTATCAAGGAGCTAAGGCAATTTTAGAGGTGAGCCGTCAATTACACCAGATGGGCAAAACGGTTATTGTGATTACCCATCACCTCTATTTAATGCCAGAATACGCCGAAAGAGTAATTATCATGGGTCAAGGAACTATCCTTTTAGATGCCCCAATCCGGCAAGCTTATCATCAAACCGATCTCTTAGCCAAAACTTATCTAACTCCACCCCAAGCAGTTTTATTAGCACAAAAATTAGGACAACTTTCCGGTTATCCTAATTCTCTTTTAACTCCCCAGGAAATTGCCGATTGTTTTCAGAGGATTTAGCCTTGAGGCTATTTAGGGTTTGCGGCAAAAAGTTATTCGTGGGGACAGGGTGTGGGGTGTGGGGTGTGGGGTGTAGGGTTTTACCGATTTTCACCTGGTCAATTACCTAATTTTCAGGGAAAAAGTCCCTGAATTTTCCCCCCGATCACTCCCATCTCTGGTACTTTTTGATTGATAAAAAGTCTAAAAGTCTTACCCAGCAAGGTTTTTAGATTTATTCAGCAACCCCTATTTAACTGTTTCTAAGATCAACTTCGATCGCTTAACATTATCAGGTACAGGAATCGGATAATCGCCATTAAAACAGGCAGTACAGAAGGTTTTCGGGTCTTCCTTCGTTGCTGTTAACATCCCATCGTGACTGAGATAAGCTAAACTATCCACCCCGATTTGTGCCTGAATTTGCGCCACCGATTTAGTTGCCGCAATTAACTGCTCTTGGTTGTCCGTATCAATGCCATAAAAACAGGGATGAGTCACCGGAGGTGAAGATATTCTCATGTGAACTTCTCTTGCTCCAGCATCGCGTAAAGCTTTAACTAATTTCCGGCTAGTGGTTCCCCGCACGATCGAATCATCAACAATAATAACTCTTTTTCCCTGTAAAACATCCTTTAAAGGATTCAATTTCATCTTAATCCCCGACTCTCTCATGTGTTGGGTTGGTTGAATAAAAGTCCGTCCCACATAACGATTTTTAATCAATCCTTCCGCGTAGGGAATATCAGAAATGCGCGAAAATCCGATCGCAGCCGGAATACCCGAATCGGGAACTCCCATCACCATATCTGCTTCTACCGGCGACTCTTTGGCTAATTGTTCCCCCAAACGTACCCGATAAGTATATAAAGATTCCTCGTGAACAATGCTATCGGGACGAGCAAAATAAATCATCTCGAAAACGCATAATTTTTTCTCCGGTTTAATGGCCCAATCCACCGAAGATAAGCCATCTTCACTAATCCAAACTAATTCCCCCGGCTGCACATCCCGCAGATAATCGGCCCCGATAATATCTAATCCGCAGGTTTCCGAAGCTAAAACATAACGAGGGGGATTGCCTTCTTCTTGCAAAACCCCAATTACTAAGGGTCTGACACCATTGGGATCCCGCGCCCCGATAATTCCCGTCGGTGTGCCGATAACAAGGCTGTAAGCCCCGCTACAATAGCTAAAGGCATCGATCGCCGCTTCTATCCAATCCTTGCCACTATCCACTTCCTGACCGATAGCGACGGCGATCATTTCCGAGTCGGTGGTGGTGACGAGATCGCAACCGCGCTTTTCTAATACATTTCTTAACTCAAAAGTATTGACTAAATTGCCATTATGTGCTAGGGAAAGTTTACCCAAACGGGTTTCGATCACGGCAGGTTGGGCATTGGCGCGACGGCTAGAACCGGTGGTAGAGTAACGAGTATGACCGACGGCGTGAGTACCGGGCAAGGTTTTAAGGACAGTTTCGCTAAAAACTTGGGAAACTAAGCCCATTTCTTTGTAACAATGCACCGTTTCCCCGTCGTAGGTGGCAATACCTGCCGATTCCTGTCCTCGGTGTTGCAGGGCATAGAGTCCGAAGTAGGTCAGTTTTGCTACTTCTTCCTCGGGGGCATAGAGTCCAAAAACTCCACAGGCTTCTTCAGGCTTATCGACACTGGCAAAAGATACAGATGAGTCGGGATGGCTAGACATGGGAGGGTTGGGGCTGCAGAATACTTTGGTAACAAAATCTTAACCGATCTTAATCTTCTTTTAACGATTTATTTATCAGCTATCAGCCTTTATTTACCGATATAATCGGCCATCTTATCTAGCTGACGGCCTCAAGATTACAGCCTTCTTTCGATCGCTTTTGACCAAACTTGCTGTATAGTTTCTAGACTAACATCGATCGCTGGTTGTTTATCCCGGTCAAAAATCCGAAGATTATCGCTTTTTTCGCTAACTTTGCCGGTTATTTGCCAATAGTCTCCTAATTGTGTCTTTAGGTATTCTTCCCAATCTTGCCGATTTTCGGAGGAAACGGAGACGATAATGCAACTAGCTAACTCCCCGAATAACACCGCATCAAAACGGCCTTGATGCTGCCAAGAAAGGTCAATTTCCGCCCCTAACTGCCCACTAATACAGCATTCTGCCAGAGCAGTGGCTAAACCTCCCTCGGCGCAATCGTGGGCAGATTTCACCCAACCGGCGCGAATTCCCCAACGACAGGCCGCTTGTACCTTTCTTTCTAACTCAAAATCAATTACCGGCGGTTTTCCCGTCACCAAACCGTGAATAACGGCTAAATATTCCGATGCGCCGATAGTTGGCAAGGAGAAACCCAAAAGATAGATTAAATCCCCCGCTTTTTGCCAACCTTGGCCGCAAATTTGCCCGATATCCGGCACTAATCCCACCATCCCAATCACGGGAGTCGGATAAATAGACTGGGGGCTGCCAGCTGCGTCAACGGTTTCGTTGTACAAAGAGACATTACCCCCAGTTACTGGTGTATTCATTTCCCGACAAGCTTCGGCAATACCCTGACAAGCAGTGGCTAATTGCCAATAACCGATTGAATTCTCTGGACTTCCGAAATTGAGATTATCCGTGACAGCAATGGGGTCAGCCCCAACACAGCTAAGGTTTCTGGCCGCTTCCGCCACGGCCAACTTAGCTCCGTTATAGGGATCAAGATAAACGTATCGCGGATTACAATCTGTAGTCGCCGCTACACCTCGCCGAGAATTTGCGGGATTAGCACCCAGAGGACGCACGCGAATCACGGCCGCATCGGCCCCCCCGGGGAGAATAACAGTGTTATTCTGGACTTGATGATCATATTGACGATAAACCCAGCGTTTTGAGGCAATCGAGGGACTATCCAGCAGTTTTAATAAAATCTCGTTATGGGATTCGGGAATAGGAATAGTAGCATCTTCCCATAATTGAGCTTTTTGGGCGTATTCTGGCGGTTCTGCCAGTAATTCCCGATGATAAATCGGAGTATTATCCGCTAGGGCCGTGGCAGGAATTTCGGCGGCAATTTCCCCTTTAAATAATATACGGACGATCGGTTCTGCAATTACCTGGCCAGCGACCACAGCCTGAAGTCCCCAACGATGGAAAATCTCGATTAATTCGCCTTCTCGTCCCGATGCTGCCACAAATAACATTCTTTCTTGGGATTCCGACAGCAGATATTCGTAGGGGACCATCCCAGTTTCCCGGACGGGGATTTTATCGAGATCTAATTCAATTCCCACCCCTCCCTTGGCCGCCATCTCGGAGGTAGAACAGGTGATCCCGGCAGCCCCCATATCCTGGGCCGCCACCACCGCGCCGGTCTTAAATGCCTCTAAACAAGCTTCTATCAGGGATTTTTCCAGAAAAGGGTCGCCCACTTGCACTGCGGGCCGGTCATCCATAGATTTATCGGTTAATTCGGCACTGGCAAAACTCGCCCCTCCCATACCGTCGCGGCCGGTGGTAGAACCAACGTATAAAACTGGGTTTCCCAGACCTTTTGCCCCAGATTTGACGATTTCCTCGGTTTCCATTAGCCCTAAAGCCATGGCATTAACGAGGGGATTGCCATTGTAGGCATTATCGAAGTATATCTCACCACCCACCGTGGGAACGCCGACACTATTGCCATAATGACTTATTCCTTCCACGACTCCGGCAAAAATGCGACGATTGCGGGCATCTTGCAAGTTACCAAAACGGAGGGAGTTGAGGATAGCAATGGGCCGGGCCCCCATGGTAAAAATATCGCGCAGGATGCCTCCGACTCCGGTAGCGGCACCTTGGAACGGTTCCACCGCAGAAGGATGATTATGGGACTCGATTTTAAAGGCTAATCGCAATCCATCGCCTAAATCCACTACTCCGGCATTTTCCCCCGGTCCGACGAGAATTTTTTCGCCGGTGGTGGGGAATTGTTTGAGCAGCGGCCGGGAGTTTTTATAACAGCAGTGTTCCGACCACATCACGCCAAACATTCCTAATTCGGCTTTGTTGGGGTGTCTTCCCAGTCTTTTGACTATTTCTTCGTATTCTTCGGGTTTGATGCCTTCTGAGGCAATTTCTGCGGCAGTGAAGGGGGTAGTCATGGGACAATGCGATCGAGGGACAAGATTTATTGTATAACGTCTGATGAGATCGAGTTACACTGCTTAGTAAAGGACAAAAAAGTTAAAAGGGTTGCGCTAGTAAAGTTAAGCTAAAGACATAAGTAGGTAGGCGTTAAAAGTTGTCAGATACCCCCCTTATCAAGGGGGGATCGAACCTAAAATTCATTTTTAACTTAATTATAACCAGCTACTTAAGCAAGTCAGAGAGTATTGGGATAAGTGGCAGCAGCAAGGATTATTTTTCTTTCAACTGCCCAAATATTCCTCTGAAATGAATCTTATTGAAATTGAATGGCATCAATTAAAAACTCATGAACTGGCA